>JADGQN010000314.1 GCA_017881765.1 Syntrophobacterales bacterium
GTGAGTCCCGAGGACAATCACGTCACACCCCTCCGTATCCGCAGTGTTCAGGATTTCTTCCACGGCATAGCCTGCCGTGACGATGGTCTCGGACACGAGATCGACACACGGTTGACCAACCTGAGACTCTACCTTCTGGCAGAATTCCTGCAGGCGCTTCCTGATCTCGGCAACATCTTCCTGCGCCTCCTGCTCCTTTGCCCTTTGCATGATCATGGGGGCATCAGTGAAGCCTGCTTCATAGTATACCGAAGGAGAAATCAAACCTATGCAGTGGAGGATCACAATCTTTGCACCATGCTTTCGCGCCAGGTCCGCCGCAAAGTAAAACGCGTAAGCCGAGTTCTTGGTAAGATCAGTGGCGTAAAGAATCTTTTTGATTTGCGGGATCATTTCTCTCCTCCTCTTCTTCCGTCCATCTCAGGCTGCCCGGCACGAGGTTGCAGCCAGAAGGGCTCGGTCTTGTTTTCATCGTATAAAATGACGATACCGTTGTCAACGTCCATGTGAACACTGGCGAGAAGCCCTGTCGGTCTGGAGAGAAGTTCACACATGGGCGTCTACTGCCGATCGTCTTTTTTCGTTAACAAGGCTGATAATGATCCCTGCACTCCCGGAAAAACCGGACACGCTTGAGTCGACGCACAACTGGAAATTTCGTGCATCTGTCCAATCGAGGCCAAGCACGTCGCGTACGAACTTCGTTCTTTTGCGGTCTGACTCCCTTATTTTAGCCTGCGCTTTCTTGGGGTCCCTCATGTGCAACACGTCCATCACGCGTTTGATTCGAAATTCCATAGGAGCATGAATGAATACAGAGACAATATCCGGCCGATCTTTTAGCCCATGAAATCCGCCCCGCCCCATGATGACCGCGCTGTAATGATCCACAATGTCATTCATGATCCTGCGCTCCACGGTAAATAGATCTTTATCATACACCGGTCGTCCCAAAGGAGGTCCGTAGGCTAACGGTGCCCCGACGGCAAACCCTGCGAGAACCTTCTCGATAAGGCTCGACGACCTTTCCTCGCGGCCCGCTAACGATTCCTCATCCGTCCCAAGACGTTTTGCGGCCTCACGAAGGATCACTCGGTCTATGTACTTAAACCCAAGATCTTGCGCCACTAAATGGCCGATATAGGAGCCGCCACTTCCCATTTGCCTTGATATGAGAACCGCTTTACAGGCTTTTTCGGTCATCTCTTCCCCCTGTTTATCCAGCAGTCCGCACCTCACAAATCGGGCTTCAAGATCGTGTGAGACCCGTCAGGGATGCGGTAATCGCACCATCGTCCAGAAAGGTCGACTCGACGACGAGGACATCTCTGTCGCGCAGGTCCTCGACTAAAGCACGAACAGCGTGGCTGATGGCCGTATGTCCCGTGAGCCCGCCGTCTACTACCAAAGTCCTCACACCCACGGAGCGCCTGCCGGCTTGCGTCATATCACGCCTCTCCGTTCCCATTATAACCCATATGGAAAAGTCCATCTACGATTTGCGAACTGGCGGAACTTGGCGAGACTACCCGAGTTCCTGCGGAACGCTTCCTTTGCCCTGGTAATGCGGAATCCTATCGGATGCTCCTGAATTCCACCTTGGTAGGTGTTCTCGATAGACCACGCAGTCTCATTTGATGCTTCCTGTAGGACAGCCAGCACTAAGTTGACGATTTCAAATGGTATTAGTGAGGGTGGTGTCCATCGTGAACCTCACTTTATAGTCATGTATGTCCCATCATCAAAGTTGCTGGGCCGGTTATTGCAGTTATCACCAATGACTTGTCGCTAAGCCAACGACACAGGCGTCTCATTTATCGTGTGTGCCTCTGCGCGCGCGACCCGGCTTGAAACCCCATAAGCCAATACCGGGGCCTGTTTTTTGAGGGGCGGGCGACGCGACCTTGACTATTCCTTTACAGGCCTTATAGTTTGACCTGGGAATTGACCTTCATGAAGATACTCCTTGTGGCACCGCCTATTATGGACTATGTGGAGGGGCAACTTTGCCCTATCGCCATGGACGCTACTTGCGAGTGCCCCCCGTACGGGATTTACAGCCTCGCCCGCATTCTAAAAGATAATGGTCATGAGGTCGTTCTGGCGGATTTGATCGCCCGTGGCTCGAATGACATGCAGCCCTTTCTGCCGGATCTCCAGGATTGCTCTCTGGTAGGAATTGGAGCGACAACTTTATCGTGGCCAACCGCACGCGATGTGATAAAGCAGATAAGGCAAGTTCGAGAGGATTTGCCGATCGTTCTAGGCGGCATACATCCGACGATGTTTGACCGGTATATTTTAAGCAATTTTCCAGTGCAATTCGTGATCCGTGGGGAGGCTGAGATATCGATAACTGCTCTCTGCAGAGCCTTGGAGAACAATCAGGGTCTAAGTGAGGTGCCTAATCTCTCGTGGCGCGATGATGAGGGTAAGATCATTCGTAATTTCCTGGGACCGCTGATCCCCAGCCACGAATTAGCGCTGTTTCCGCTCCCCGATTATAGCGAGCTGCCGGAAGGTACCTACAAGGCCCTTTCGATCGAGTCGTCGCGCGGCTGTGCCTTTGATTGCGCCTTCTGTAGTACTTCATATCGGCGTTGTTGGCGAGCGATGCCCGCAGAATCCTTTGTTGATCGGCTTGCTTCGGTAATGGAGCATTTAGGTCGCGTTCAATATCCCGTCGTCCATATTGTCGATGACGAATTTTCAACAAAACCCGAAAGGGTATTGGCGATCGTAGATCTCATCAGGCGTCGGGGACTGGCCCCCCAACTCGTATACGACTCCAGAGCTACGGATCTACTTGCGGACGGTTTTGTCGCCGACATTGCCGAATTCACCCACAGGTTTCTTGTCGGCGCCGAGTGCGGCTATGACGAAGGATTACAGCGCGCCGGCAAGGGGACATCATGCCGGATTCTGGAAAATGCCGCACGCAAACTCTACCAGCACGGGATTAGTGAACGGGCCGACTTTTCTTTCATAATCGGGCTTCCCTGGGAAACACGAGCCGAGGTCGAAAAGACAATTCGTTTTGCGATGCATTTGCTGGGCAATTACGGTGTTCGCGTGTTGCTGCAGTGGTATTGTGAGATTCCGGGCTCTCGCCTCTGGCAAGAGGAGCGCGAGAAGCAGCTGGTGAACGAAGCTATGTATGATGACTATGGTTTCTTCAGAGATCTCTATCTCTTCCGGACCGGCGTTCAAATAGAACCGCGCGACATCTGGGAAATTACGGAGACGTTGGATAAACTGCTCCTTGTGACCAAGGTGCCCTATCGGCATGAGGAGATGATAGAATTTGCCTTGCCGGATCCAATCGGTTCGTGTTTCCCCCGTCAAACTTTTTCAGAAAACGATACTGGACTGGGAAGTCTCCGTGAGGTATCACGGCCGCCGCTACGAGTCGGTATTCCACTTCGTCGAATAGCGACCTGACAGCGGCGAAATCGAATCTCGCAGGTGCTTGATGCGCCTAAGTTTCAAGGACATTACCGATGAACGTGAGGTTTTTCAAGACCTCAATCACACAGAGGAGGTGACGTTATGGACTCAGGGATAAAGGGTGGAATAGATCAGGCAAAGAAAAATCTGGATAAGCTCGGCGAGGCGCTTGACCGGGTGGCAACGGATCCTAAAATCAGGGAGAAATTGGGGACGCATCCGATTGAAACGCTGACGGAGTTGGGATTTGAACTGGATGAAGAGGATCGCGCTGAAATTCTCGAGCAACTTATTGTCGCACGCACATCCGGCTTGGCGTTCCCTAAATTCACATCCCTCGTGAAATCAGGTGTGAAATCGGGTGTGAAGGTAGGTGTACAGACAGCGGCCACTACGGCTGTAAAGTCGGTAATAAAGGAAGAAGAGGTCGGCGCGGCAAAGAAACCTGAAGATAAGTCCGGCAAGAAATAGCTCTGTGCAGCTACTACCCGATCATCAAGGTGAAACCTTGCATCATGACAAGTAAGCCATTGAGTCTGGAGGCGTAACGCACGGGCTGTTCCGCATCGCCGGGATTTTGATGGGGGGCTGTGACAGGCCGCCTTTTCGATTACGGAGGACCTGATGCTGGTTTTGCGTAGAATTTAGCAGCTATAGGTGGCTGCGACTATTAACAGAAGCGAGTTCTTAGAAGAGATATTACAGCAGTCTAAAAGAAAATGTCGAAGGAGGAGCTGTGACAACGAAGCGCTCAACCAGCAAAACCGTGAAGACCCAGCACATCACAACAACCTCTAAGGGCTTTCGTGTTCGCACCTATGAGGTGCCCCCTCCGGAATTCAACCCACTCGCAGCGACGCCGCGTCTTTTGCTGCATCACGGCTTCCCTGCCCGGCCAGATGCCAAAACCGAGCCAAAGCTGCGGCAGATGTGGGACAAAGCCTTATCACGCCCGCGCACATGGATCACGCCTGTCTTTCGCGAGGTTCAAGGGAAGTCGCACGGTCCCGCTCTAAGGTCCGGAAGTGAGCGGGATAAAGTTAGCGCATCCAAAGGGATCGCGAATGCCACCAGCTCAAACTGGTCTGGCAGTGTCGCGTTTGCTCCTGCCAGGCGCACCTTTGGCTGGGTCGCAGGGCAGTGGACAGTTCCGAATCCACATGCGCCGGGATTCGGAAGTTATTACGCCTCGGAATGGGTCGGTATTGATGGTTGGGGGTCGAATGATGTGCTTCAGGCTGGAACCGAGACCGAAATCATCGACCTGGGCATCTTCTCAAGCAGACAGGTTTATGTGTGGTGGGAATGGTTTCCGTCTGGCGAAGTCGCGATCACTAACTTTTCCGTTTCGGCAGGCGATATTATGTACTGCCTGATCTGCGTGAACTCCACCACCACGGCCACGGTTTATCTCACCAACCAAAGTACCGGAGTCAGCACTTCTTTCAGCATCACCGCGCCGCAAGGGACGGCACTGGTTGGAAATTCGGCCGAGTGGATCGTCGAGCGTCCCACGGTCAATGGTTCGGTCGCCAGTCTTGCAGACACGAAGACCGTTTACTTCGACGAAGGTATCGCTGGTTTGAGCGGCGCTCCTTTTACCATCGTCAACCTCGGCTCGGGTACGGCGGTCACCATGACCGGTAATAATAATGCATCGCTGTCGGTTCCCACGTTAGAGACCAGCCAGCTCATGAAAGTGGACTGGCTGAAGGCCAACTAAGAATGCACGGCGTTTCGAGGTGTCCGATTTTGTGAGGAGACCTGCTCGTGTTTTGCAAGGTAAGAAATTACTACAAAACTCATCAAAAAAAGTTGAACCCCGGCGTCGGTGGGGCAGCTTTTAGCACGTCATTTAGCGTACAGGGTGTCGCGACCTTCGATGGTGAAGGAAGGGGAACGGTTTACGGTAGAGCGGTGAGCATAAACCCTCCTTCCTCCCTCACGTTATGGATCGAGGGTGCGAGTTCGGAAAAGTTCTCGTATGAGTTCTTTTACAAGATCGGGGACGACGGTGAAATCACCACGTGGCTGGTGCCCGGGTCTTTCAAGGGAACGTTTCTCACGGGACGACGGGCTATTTACCCGGCCCAGACATTCACGATCGACAAGAAAACGCTTTCCGTCGGACCTCTGAGGACCGCCTTCTTATCTTTGCGGTCTGACACTCGCCACCAAGACGCCGGAGATCGTGGAGGTCCGCACGTCCAACTGGGATATCTTCTATGAAATCTGTCACAACTCGAACGTCCTGATCCGGCTGGACGACTAGACGGCAGCGCATCTGTCACGGGCGTCGGGTCAGCCTCGGCGCCCGTGTGCTTCAGACCGAGATATGCGGGCTGTCGCCATCGGTCCGCATATCTTTCACGCGTTGGGGCAACCGACCCAGAGCGGCGGCCCACTCTCTTTCAGATCGTAATGTACAACCTTTCGCTTTT
>JADGQN010000315.1 GCA_017881765.1 Syntrophobacterales bacterium
TATTTCATTACCTTTCACGAAAGTATAGTGAGATGGAACGATGGGTAAAGTTGGAGTAAAGGGCGCGGTTACGCATGACTGTTCTTGAGGTGAAGGGAATAACAAAGCGTTTCGGAGGCGTGACGGCCCTCGACAGAGTGAGCGTCAACGTCGAGGAAAATACGCTCCTGGGAATAATAGGGCCGAACGGGTCGGGGAAGACGACCTTCGTCAACATTATCAGTGGTTTTGTCGGCCCCAACGAGGGGAGCGTGCTTTTTAGGGGGAAGAATCTGATAGGGTTGCCGCCTTACAAGATCACGAACCTGGGGATCGGCCGCGCCTTTCAAATGGTCAAGCCCTTCTTTCATCTGCCTGCGTACAAGAATATAGTGGTTCCTCTCTTTGCCCCAAGGGTGCTGGCTTCCTCCGGTGGCGGTTACGGGGACAAAGACGCGGTTGCCCTTGACATACTGGAAGAGGTCGGCTTCGAGAGGGATTCCTCAGTGCCGTACAAGCCGGCAAGTGTTCTCCCTCACGGGTACCTGAAGAGACTCGAGCTCGCAAGGCTCATCGCCCTGAAGAGTGAGGTGCTTATCCTCGACGAGCTCTTCTCCGGCCTTTCCATTGCAGAGGTGACGAGCATCATCCCCATCATCGAAAAACTCCTTTCAGAAGGGAAAACGATTATCATGGTGGAACACAGGCTGAAGGAGCTCTTTCGCATCGCCGACAAAGTAATCGTACTCAACTACGGGAAAAAGATAAAAGAAGGACCCCCCAAAGAGATCCTCGAAGACGACGAGGTGAAAAAGGCGTATCTCGGGGTAGAAGTGTGAATTCGCCCGCAGGGCGAATTCAGGTTGAGGTTGAGGAAAAGGAAAAAGGGTAGAGGTAGAGGAAAAACAGATAGTAGCTCAGAAAAGGGGATCAGAAGCAAGGCAGCAACGAGAAAGCAGAGTCATGGATACACGAGACACTAAACACCAAACACTAAACACTGAAACGCCAAGCACGGCACGCGGGCGAGGCGTTTCATGTTGAGCGTTGACAAACTGACGGTCTTTTATGAGAATGCCATCGCCGTCAACGACCTCTCGATAGAGATCAATGAGGGGGAGATCGTCGGCGTCATCGGCTCAAACAGTGCCGGCAAGACTACCCTCATGAACACCGTCTCCGGCCTCCTCCTTGATACCAAGTTGAAGGAGCAGCGTAAGGGCGGCGAAAGGATAAACATATACGGCCAGATCTCCTTCCTCGGCCGGAATATCACTACGGTCTGGGCGGACGAGCGAGTGAAAATGGGCCTGGTGCTCTCCAGGGAGCGCCACCCGGTTTTTGCCGAGAGCGACGTGGAAGAGAACCTCAAGATTGCCTCTTATCTTCTCCCCAAAAAAGAAAAGAAGGGGATGATGTCTTACGTCTATCAGGTATTTCCTGCCCTTGTCCCGCTGAGGCGGCGAAAGGCCGGGTTCCTGAGTGGCGGTGAACAGCAGATGCTCGCCATCGGCATGTCCCTTATGGCCAAGCCGAAGCTCATGCTCCTCGACGAGCCCCTTCTCGGTTTGGCACCGGCCATACAGGTGAAGCTTATCGATTCGATCTTGGCGATCCGGAAGGAAGCAGGGGTCACTATTCTGATATGCGAGCAGTTTGCGCGGCCGGTACTGCCGATCATCAACAGGGGCTATGTCCTTGAAAACGGGATGCTCACTCTCCACGGAACCGGCGAGGAACTTTATAACAACCCTGAAATAAAAGCGGCCTATTTCGGAGTCTGATCTTTAATGAACGTGTACCAGTCTTTCGTTGAAGTGGCAAACCGTTACAGGGGAATGCCGGCCGTTATATATCTCGGTGAGGTGCTGACCTACGGCGACCTTTTGGCCGGAGTTGACTGCCTCTCGACGGGTTTGCGGTCGCTTGGTCTCAAAGAGCGGGACAAAATAATAATTTATATGCCGAATACACCGCAGTGGATTATCAGCTGGCTCTCCATCCAGAAGATAGGGGCGACAGCGGTGCCCATTGCGCCTATCTACACATCGAGAGACCTTCGGTATATCGCAACGGATTCCGGAGCACGCACGGTCATCTGCGCCGACACGAACTTCGGGTACGCAAAGGAGATCAAGGAGGAAGGTACCCTCGATCACATCATAGTGAGCGGCATGGCCGATCTCCTGCCCCTTTATAAGCGTCTGGTCGGAAAGGCCTTTGATCGCATACCTGAAGGCAAGATCGAGAAAGGTCCGGGCATAGCGAGGCTCACTGACCTCATGAAGAAAAGAGGCATGACGAGCGGGGCAGCCATCGATGAGGAAGAGCCCCTTGAGATGCTCTACACCGGGGGCACCACCAAAAGTCCGAAGGGCGTGCCCATCAACCACGCGCTCTTTCTCGATTCGGTCACAGCGCAGCTCGAAATAAGCTATCCTCTCATCCCGCCTTCACAAAATGTAATCCTCCAGGGCGGACCGCTTTTCCACATCCTCGGGCAGGTCTTCGGCGTCGGCCCCTTTTGTGTGACCGGCGATTGCGTGATAATCATGCCGAAGGTCAACATCGATGCTATCCTCCATTCCATTGAACGGTACCGGGCGAAGACATTCTTTGGTGTTCCCGCGCTCTACCGCATGATCCTGGAGCACGACCGGGTCGATTTCTACGATCTCTCTTCTCTTGTTTACTGCTTCAGCGGCGGGGATGTACTACCCCAGGAGACGGCGCGCCGCTGGAAAGAGAAGTTCGGCAAGGACATCTACGAAGGTTACGGGGCAACCGAAACCTGCGGTGGGGTAACGATGCCGCCGGTGAAAGAAGTGCGACCACCGGGTACCATCGGCAAGGTCCTGCGAACGAAGAAGGTGCGCATCATTGACGAGGCCACCCTCGGGGAGGTGCGACAAGGAGAGGCGGGTGAGCTGATCGTTTCTTCACCGCATATGGTGAGCGCTTACTGGAAAAAGGAAGAGGAGACGCAGGAGGCCTTTCTCGAGATCGACGGCGCTCGTTGGTACAGGACCGGGGATGTCGTAAGAAAAGACGAGAATGGGTTCTTCTATTTCGTAGACCGCACCGCTGATACTATCAAGCACAAGGGGTATCGGGTCTCATCGTCCGAGATAGAGGCAGCCCTGCAGGAACATCCGGCCGTACTCGCCGCCTGCGCGGTCGGTGTGCCGGATGAGAAGGTGGGCGAACGCATCAAAGCCTTCGTGGTGCTGAAGGGCGACGTAAAAGGGGTCACCGGCTACGATCTGATCCATTGGTGCAGGGAACATCTTGCCTCCTACAAGATACCCAATTACATAGAGTTCCGGGACATGCTGCCAAAATCTAAAGTGGGGAAATTGTTGCGGCGCGAGCTGCGCCAAGAGGAGCGCAAACGCTTCGAAGAATAGCCATGTCAGGCTGTCTTTTGCGCCTAACTTCGTTGCCCTTCGGCCTGTCCCGCTCCAATGTACCGCCAGGTACGCCTGCGCAGTCCAGTCCTCGGCGCGCCCCGTTATCCATCAAAATCCAGCCTGCATGAAGAATCCTGTTGCTTTCCGCCCCAGATTGAGGCTCGCCATTAGTAGGCGGCAGCCTCGTCCTTTCTGTAACATTCACCTTGAATAAATCTCGGTTCGTGCAATAGTAGAAGTGGTAATTTTGCTTCAATGCAGCTCGCGTACTGACTATAATATGTGTCTCCTGCCAGGGTCGAGCACAGCTCTATGAAAGGCGCCTTGTGAGCCACGACTTGTCACAGACGATGTAACGGTTTTAGCAGAACAGGAAACGAGTTTCGCTGATTCGCCACTGTGCATGGTCCATAGCACAATGCTTTTCCCGTGATTCACGCAAGCGCTTTATCTGTAAATGATTTCTGCAAAGAACTTTTTGCTTGCAATGGCCATATGCATGTGCCACCATGGATACACCATAGTCTCCTTCGTCCATCCGCAAGAAAGTTCGCGTTGTGCGGAAGCGAATGAGGGTATTGGACGAGTCCCATGCGTTCAGCGCCTAAAATAGTTATTGTTTTTCTCTCAGCGCTCTTCCTGTTTTCGGTCTTAACGCCTGAGCCAGCTGACGTACTAGGCTACAATGACAACGGTGTTCCTGCTTTTGTTGAAAGCGACGCCGCTTATGCACTATGCAGCAGTCCCACCGTACCCATTGAGTGCCGTGCCCAACTCGGGGACCTGCCCCTTGTGGAGCAGGCATGCTTTGCCCCGACCCTCACCGTCTCAAGTCATCTCTACCGGGGGCCTCCTCTCTCTTTCCTGTCTTAACACAGAACCTTAACGTCCCAGAAGGGTGAAAGGTACTACTGTTACAGAGGGGAAACGTGAGAAGAGAGGGAAAAACACTTGCCAAGTTCCTATCGCCGCCACGAGCTGCAGAGCCCGAGAAAAAAACTCCTGTCCAGGGAAGGTTGATCTTCTTCAAGGTATCCGCTCAATTGTACACACTCGCAAAGGAGAAGGCGTGTTGCCGGCAAGTATCCCTTCAGGACCTTATGGTGGACGCGCTGGAAAAAGCCTGTCGCAAGAAAGGAGAAAAGGGCAAATGAAAAGATTTCTCCCTTTTTGGCTTTGGATGGCGTGTTTATATTGGGTACAGGTGCTGACTGACCAATATATGACGCCTACACTGCAGGCGCTGTCTTAACCAGGTGAACGCGTTATGATGAGAACGTTGAAGCTACCTGGTTCAGGCCTTCGGGGCCTTTGAACGCCCGGGGGCATATACGCAGGCGGAGAGGGTGTAAAGCCCACAGCGGAGGAGATTAGGTATGACCAAGGCAGATATTCGCGCGCAGGTGTATGAAAAGCTCGGCTTTTCTACAAGGGAATCCTCGGGTGTCGTCGAGCGCTTTCTTGCCATCATCAAAAGGTGCCTCGCGGTGGGCACCAACGTCAAGATCTCAGGATTGGGAAACTTCATCGTAAGAAAGAAGAAGGCCAGAAAGGGAAGGAATCCGCAGACAGGCGATGAGATCGAGACAGCACCGAGGACCGTCTTGACCTTTCGGCTCAGCCAGGTGTTGAAGGGGGAGCTGAACGACAGACGGGAGAAAGGATCCCGCCCATAGAACGAAACGTGCACACTATGTCCAGGCACAACAAACGAAAGCATAGCATCCCACTCGAATCCCCCCCGCCCTCAGATTCTGCTGTTCTCAACGGCGCAGATAGTAAGACGCCCTTACTCCTGCGCGAGGCGTTCAAGTCGATATTTGAAAAAGCACTCGCTGTCGCAAAGAGCGAACTGCATACTACCGGACGGATAGGCGCTACGGCTCTCTTCGTTTATGGAAGGGCTCCCGAAGGTAGTCTGAACGAGAACACAACGCACGTCTCGCTCAACTACAAGGACGAGTTTCACAAAGAGGCAGTGCGGAGGAAGATACACGAGAAAGCGGTGGCAGAGAACGCTTCGGCTGTGGTGCTCCTCGTGCCTGCGCTTCCAGATCGGGAAAGCGCGTTCTTGATCTCAGGAGCGATGTCCGGCCTAACCGCACACGCTTCTGTAACCTACATCCTTGACAAAGCAACCAAGACCTTCAGTTTTTCGGAGTTGGTGTGGCGTGACGAACCGATTAAAGACTTCTTTTTTGAAGGGCTTTTAGTGCGGGCAACACCTTAGGTCAGTGTATCCCGTAGAGTGTCTGACATTGGCACAAAGACTGGAGGAGTCCGTTAGGGAGGGTGAGTATGGATGTATGGGAACTTGGTAGTTATGCATGGGAACTTGCCATTTTGCGCATCGTCGATGCTCTGCAATACACCAAGGAGATGGTGACTACTACGGATATCTACGAAGCCCTTGAGCAAGGCACGTTCAAAGAGTTGACCGAGCAGGATCTGAGAAAACCTCCCGAGTGGGGAGGCAAGCCCGCTTACCAGTACATG
>JADGQN010000316.1 GCA_017881765.1 Syntrophobacterales bacterium
CCGGAATCGGGGTGGGGGTGCTCACGCCTTTCAGGAGTATGGCCAGCTTGAGCGCGATTATCCCGCAGGTACAGAAGAGGCTTGCCTTGGTTTCGGTGCTATGCTACCTGGTATTCACGGCAATCGTCACCTATTCCATCGCCTCGTCTAATCTCATTCTGCAACCATAAGTAGAGGGAGAGGGCGATGGATTGCCCGGCCTGGAGAGTGTGGCTACCGCTGTGGAGACACCGAAACGCCGGGGGGTTACTGCTGCTGAGGCGCCACTCCTGACGAGGGGCTTTGGCGCCTGCTCCTCAATAGCTGCCCCGGTGGGGGGGTTGCCGCAACAGAACCGGGTGCCGGCTGCGGGGCGACTCCCGGAGAGACGAAGGCCGGCGTCCTGCCCTGCGCGGCTCCCGGAGGAGTGGCGGGCATGGCGCCGGCAACGGGGGTACGGGCAGGGCTGACAGGCGTTGAACCGGGAGCAGGAAGGGGAGTAGGACCGCCGGGGGCGCCGCGTTGGCCGGTTGGTGCTGTCACGACCTCTCTTTGCTTCTTTGTGTCATTCAGATAGACAATCATCTGTTCCTCACCGCGCACCAGCACTATCCTGTCCGTTTCCACACTTTTTAGCACAAAGCCGCTGATGACATCGCCCTGTTTTACCACGGTCTGTCTTTTCCCTCTCCCCGGCGTGCTCTGCGGCGCCTTCCGGTCCTCTATATATGCAAGACGCATGTTGTCCGCCAGCAGGGTGCCGTAAAGAAAGAGTTCAGGCCTCGGGAGGGCTTTCTCGTCCTTCGGCTCGGGCGGGATCTTTCTCTCGGGATGGAAGATGTTTTGTTCCGCGACAACCATGTAGTCCGAGAGGGGAGGGCTTTGCGCGGGCGGGGGGTTTTCCTCCTTCGACGCGACTGTCTGCTGCGCCACTGCCGGCGGCTTATAGGTTGTCTTTACGTTCAGAAGGGGAAAGACCAGGTAGACAACAAGAGATGCCACGGCCGCGACGAGGATTACGTTCAAGAGATTTATGCTTTTGAAAACGTACGTAAGAAAACGCATCTCATTTTCCCCCTGTTATGCCGGACACCTTGAGCCGTATCATAAGATCCCGAGGCTGGGTGTAGTTCCTGACCCGGCTGTCGAGTTCCCTTACGACGAGGTACGGAGTCTGTGTCTCCATCGCATACAGCGCGTCGCTCAGTGCCCTTGGGTCCGGCACTACCGCGTCGATGCTGACGCTCACGACCTTGAACTTGCCAAGGTCTTCGGGCTTTTCAACGCGCTCGCTCGATATGGTCCCGCCCCTCGCCGTGATCATCCCTTTGACGGTGCTCTGCAATGAAGCCGCGGCCAGGGAGAGGGTATCTCCGGAAAGCAACTTCGGCTCATCGGCCTTCCTTTCATCCTTCAATCGCGCAAGGGCCTTTTCGAAATCCGCTTTCTTCGCTACGAATGCCAGGTATTTCTGGAGAGTGTTTGCCTTCGCTGTCTGCGTCTCTTTGACCGAAGCAACTTCGGCTTTGATCGGAAGATACACATACTCGTAGAAGGCCAGTGCGACGAGGATAACCAGGACCGGTAAAGCGACGAGGAGACTTCTCTTTCTGTTCATCACGGTTTGACCTTTCCTTCTTCTTGTTTGCCGGGTGTCTCGATCTCCATCTTGATGACGAACCGGTCGCTGTTCAATCGCACGTCCCTGAACGTGGGAGAGGCAAACTCTACTTTCTTGAGGTAAGGTGACGCCTCCAGTTTTGACAAAAGCTCGGTAGCTGAAGCTGCGTAGCCTTCGATCTCCACGGTCGTGTCTGTTACTCGCGCCCGTGTCAGCCAAGCGTTCTTGGGAAGGATAGCGGTGAGCTCCTTCAGGATCTGGAGCGCCATCGGCCTGCCTTTCTTGAAGTTGTTTATGGTGGAGATCTCGGTTTCGAGGGCTTCGACCTCTTTTTTCAATGCCTCCACTTTCTTGACTTCCGGGCGTATCGCTGCTACACGGCGGTCGATATCTTCGAGCCTCTTCTGCTCTATCTGGAGCGGAGCGACGATGTAAGCAATCCCTAGGGCCAGGAGTGCGAGTAGCAGGACCATGGTAAACGCCACAGGGATTTTTGCCTTTTTGCGCCGTCCTTTTTCAAGCAGGTTGAATCCCTTTGCCTGCGGCCACAGCGATTCGAGCATACTTCCCGCGGCTGCCGGGGGGATGCGTCCGGCTGCTTCGGGGAGCTTCAGTCTGGTATCAGCGCCTTCAAACAGGTCGACCGCCGAAGGCACCCATCTCTTTAACTGTGCGCTCAAGTCTCCTTCTTGGGCACAAAGCACAATCCGGGGTGCTCCGCCTCGTTTGACGGCGGTCACGGCGCACCGGTGGATCCCCTCAACCACGGCATCCAGCCCCGCGGTCTCATCATTTGCTTCGATGTTGCCCGCACAGAGCGAGGTCAAAAGGCTGTCGAGGATAAGGCCTACCTCGTATCCGCCCGCGCTGACGTTCGCAAAGACGGTGCTCTCCTGGCCATGGCCATGGCTGCAGAACGTTCCGATGGCTGAAGGGCTGACGGTTACCCTGTCGACACGGATTCCCTTTTCTTTGATCGCTTCCAGATAAGGATTGATGAGATCGGCCTTTGCGGCGATGAGCATGATGTTCAGTTTTCGGTCCTCTTCGCCCAGTATCCTGAAATCGTAGAAGGCGTTGTCTGACGTAAACGGGGTCAGTCTGTCCAGCTCGTAAGAGACAACGTCCGCCAGATTCTCCTTAACCGTAATTGGCAGTTCCGCCGATCTCGCTACCACCCATGCCTTGGGCATGGAGAGCGTTATCTCGGAGCGGAAGGCTTTCAGTTCATTCCTCGCCATGGCGAGCGCGGAGGCCACATTGGCGGGGGTGGGATACTTGCCCTCCTCGAAGGGCGAGGTCCGTACCGCTTTCACCTTTATCCGTGAGAAGAAGCGGGAGCCGTACACTATGCTGAGATGTCCCGGTTCGATGGAGAGCGAAAGTGCCCGCTTGGGCAGGATCGTCTCGTCCGCCAGGCTGAAAAAGAGTATCTTCCGGAGCGGTTCGGCAATGCGTTTCATCATGGCCGCCGACTCGGAAGAAATGGTAACTAACTTCTGAAGCGCAACGCTTCCTGTCATGGTTCCACCTGTGCCGGGCTCTTGTAGTATAGGTAACGGTATGCCGCGGTTCCCTCGACGGTAACTATCGCCCTGATACCGTAACCCTGTTGTGTGCCTTCCCTGTTGCCTATCGCCTCAATAGAGAAAACGTTTGATTCATCGGTAGAAAGAAAGGCCCCTGACGCGGGAGTCTTCTCCCCGAGGATGGCAGCTAAATCCTGGATTCCCTGGCTGCCCTGGACCCCTTGGCTGCCCGTCGTGCCGGTGGTGGCCGTAGTGGCCGCGGCTTTTCTCTGAATCATCAAGGCATCCACCTTTCCCGGGTCCATGCCTGGAACGGCCATCAGGACCTCCTTCGGCGCTGCATTCACGTTTATGGTATTGGAGCTCGAACTGACGGTGAGAAAATTGATGATACCCTTTTTCTTGCCATCCCCGTAAAGCATAGCCGGGGTCACCCCTTTGACGAGAATCAGCTCCTCAACCGTGTCAAAGGGGCCATTTTTGGCCTTGTAAGGGTTTGGCAACGTCATATAGTATTCACTCTCGGCGCCGTGAAGGCGGCGGAGCTCATCTTCATCCCTCCAGTCCAGAATTGAGTCAACTACGGTTTCCGCCTCCTCCTGCTGGTATCCCATGTTGGTCAGCAGGTTCGTCAGCACGACGCCCGTGCTATCGGTGAGTCCGTTAAGTGGTATCTTCCCTGATTCGTCCATGATCCTGAACGTATACTGACCCTTGTCCATCTTTCCGGTATAGGGAGTGCCATCGACCTTCACCGCTTCGCCCCCTTCGAGAACGACGGTTGTTTGTCCTTTGGTGGCGGTCCTGTAGAAAATCTCCACTATGCCTCTCTCGATCCCTGCCTCGGCGAGAAACCGGTTCGCGACTACTGCCCTGAAGGATGCGGAGGAGTATGCCTCCGTGCGCGCCATCATGGTGAAGGAGAAGACGATCACGCTGAGGATCGTGAGCGTCCACAGGACCATGAGAAGAGCGACCCCATCTTGTGAAGCCAGGATAGCGCCGCGAACCATGAGAGTCTGTTTGTCCTGCATCATCCTCCGGCCGCCGTTTGGGCGCTGGCCCTGATCGGAAGAACCATCCGACGCTCCTTTGATCCGGACAGGAGATAAAGCCGGATCTTAGAGGGAGTGGCCGTGTCGTTTGTCCACTGCTGTACCCACGTGCCCGGTTCCCCAACCACAAGTCCTTTCTCGAAGTATTCGAAACCGATATCGTCAAACCCTTCGAGGAGCTTCGTTTCTCTCGATGCTTCTATGCCGATGATGTGCTCCGAGGCATAGAGAGCTCGCTTGCCTGAACGGTCCGTATCAACCCGGTAGGTCACAAGCACATAGCCCTTCTGCCCACCCCAGATTGAATAATTGGTCGAAAGCTGCAAGGATTTTCCGTCACCCTTGAAATAAGATTTCTGGGTACCCAGGACACCTTGGGTACCCTGTACACCCTGTTGGGGACCCTGCTGCGGGGTACTCTGTTGCGCACCCTGCTGTGTACCCTGAGCACCCTGTACGCCCGGCTTCGCACCCTGCTGTACACCCTGTTGGGGACCCTGAGTGCCCTGTAAACTCAGACCACCTTGGTCGCTATACATCAGAGGCATTCCCGACTGAATCTGGGCATTTATGATGGAGAAGGACGTCCTGAGACGTTCGAGGGCCTCTATCTTCCTTTCGCCGTCAGCGATGGAGCGGGACGCGAGCCTCATTGCGCCTGAGATGATGACGATGATGATAACGAGCATTGAGATGGAGATCATAAGCTCAAGCAGAGTGAATCCCAGACGCCCCCTCACCCTGATCCCTCCCCCTCGCAGGGGGGAGGGCAACGGGTGGGGGTGTCCCCACGATTGTTGGCCTTCGCTCCCCGTGGCTTGAGCGCCTCGCACCTGGAGCTTCTTACGTTCTCGTCTCGACATTGCGATTAGTTTCATTGGCTTCGCATCCTGGACCCGGCTGTGCCGGATGCTGCTGCAGCGGGCGCCGCTGCACTCGGAGCTGCCGTGCTAGTCGCAGCCTTCGTCCCGCCGGCAACGGGCGCAAGCTTGCTGACGATCTTGATGGTCCTGAGGGCCAGCGTCTTCTCCTTCGTCCCCTTGAACCAGCGTGTCGTGAGGCCTACTTCCAGGAGCCTCACCTGAAGGTTGTTCGTCTTCTCCTTCAGGACCTCGGAGACGGAGACATCCATTCTGTAGCCATCGGGGGTCGCCTCGCTCCACGACGTTTCCGTGAGGTCTTCATTGTCGAGCACTTCCCTCATCTTGACCTCGGCCTTCAAGACGGCGGAAGCGGAATCATCCGAGGCAGCAATTGCCCTCAGGTCGGCCGAAAAGAGTTGGAGCACCACCGTGACCGCGATGGCAACAATTGAGAGGGAGACGAGCACCTCCAGCAACGTAAACCCGAGACGAGAACGTAAAAAGTCCATCTGCTGCGTTGTGCTGCGTCCCGCCTCGCTCCGACGTACATTTAGTACGCCTACGCTCCTCGTGACTTGCACGCCTTGCACCTGAAGCTTTTTACGTTCTCGTCGTGTTCCCATCGTGCCACTCATTACTGCTTACTGCTTCAGGGTCACTGTTCCCACTATCGGGTCTGTAACGATGCGGATTATTCTTTTCTTGCTCCATAGATCAATTATGGCTCCTTCAATGCCACCGGTGGCTTCGAAGACTATGCGATATGTTCCGCCCTGGACTTCTCCGAGAAGTGGGTCTGTCACTTTGATGCCAATTTCCGGCGG
>JADGQN010000317.1 GCA_017881765.1 Syntrophobacterales bacterium
TCGACCGGAAAAGCTTTCTGTTCGTCACGATAGGGCGACTATCTAAATTGCGTTCCGGAGAGATAGCCCTTCGCCGGGGCGAGATTTACTTCCGTGAAGTTTCCGGCAACGGGACAGATTTCGGTTACTCGTCGGGCGCCGGCGGTATCGTGGCCTTTTCGCGCATATCGGGCGAGAGGGAGGTACTTGTTGTCGCCAACACCCACCCGTCCAGCCGCTTCACCGGATTTGTGATCGCGGACCCGCATCTGACCGGCTGCAATGATGGTATCGGGATCCTTTACAGCACCGTAGGGACATCAGGCACACGGACCGTGAGCGTCCATCCGACAGCCAGATTCTGCACGGATGGAGATCAACCCGGAATTGGAAGGGCTGCCTGCGTCTCTGTGGATCTCGCTCCCAAGGAGCTTCAGGTCCTGGCTCACCCGTAAATGAGTTTTATGTTGCGTCTTTGTACAAATGCTGCTAAATCTTTGGGCGTTCCGGAAAATGGGGAAGTCGTGAACTCTTTTCTCAAATCGATGGGGCCGCGCCCGGAAACACTGCGGAATATAGGCGAGATGGTTAACCTGTACCGGAAACGGGCTCACGACCATTTGGCCGCCCTCGTTTCCATATACTACCCCGCTCTTTTTTTGAAGAGTGGCGGGAATGAGTACCGCAAGATGATAGAATTGACCACCAAGATGACCATCGTGGGGCGGGCATGCACGGAGTTGACGGGCCACGTGTTTGACGAAAGGCGCGAGAGGATTGCTAATCTCTACGGAGCCTGCTGTTTTCTCGGCGACAGCTTCCTCGACGATTTCGGAGAACGCCTCTCCCGCGAATACATAGAACGCCTTCAAGTGCTGCTTCAGGAGGGTTGGTTCGAAATACGCAATGACAGGGAACGATTGTTTTACGTCATCCTGTCGCGCCTCTTCAGGGAGCGAGACATTTTCGAAATCATGCTCAGGCAGGCGATCTATTCTTTGTTTTTAACCCAAAAGCACGACGCGGAGCTGCGCCTGGATCCGTCCCGACTCGACGGGCTCTCCCAAAGAGCGCGGCTTACCTTTCTGAAACAGCTGGCACGCGACCGGGGCGGCTACACGATATCGGCCCTGACCCTTTTTCTCATCCCCCATCTCACGCTGGAGCAGCATCGCGCGCTCTTTCCCGCCGGATCGCTTCTCATGTACATAGACGACCACGGTGATTGTTTCCTTGACCTGCATTTCAAAAGGATTACTTACATGAACCAGGTCAAAGCTCCGGCAAGGGTCCTGCGAGGACTATATGAACAGAGCGTGAAGAGCGTGTGCAACGGATTCGGGGAAAATGACGGCAGGAATTTGATGATAGGGTTCCTCTTCCGGTATTTTGTGACCCGCCTGGAAAAACACAGAATCGAACAGAGCAGGACACGAAGCAGGTGGGTCGTCTATGAGTGACGGTGGTCGCGAGCTAAGTACCCTCGGCGATAAGGTCGCCCTGGAAATTCAGGCGATGCACAAGAGGGGGAGACTGGGGCCGGGATCGCTCTTCGGTGTCGATTACCGCCATCAAGGTGCCGGTGCACCTTTCCTCTTCGACGTCGGGAGCGGGCTTCTGCACAGGTCGTCATGCAGATCACTGAAAAGAAGGGACAGATCGCTTTTGTATGCCGTGTGGACCGCGGAGGGGAACGATTTCAGCCTGGCATGCCGTGTGTGCAAGCCGGAGCCGCAAAGGGGCAAACGGATGGATAATGACAGATTTTCGGATATGATTTACGGATTTGCTTCTCTTTTGGAACAGTTCGGATCAGTGCTGCGGGAAAGAGGAAAGGAGTACCGGAAGACCCATCAGGGCAGACAGCTCGCGAACGCGGCGCAGCAAGTGCTTGCGCAGCTTGACCAGACGCAGCGGAACATGCTCGATGATCTCACATCGATAATTGATTCGATCACCCGTGCCGTTTCATCGGATAACAATGGAAATAATGATGGCACGGTGCCGAAAGGTAATAACCGGCGGAGCCCGAGAAAGAAACGGGACGTTCTTTCGGACGACAGACAGACTAAAGGGCGCAAAAATGTTTGACAAAGAAAACTGCAGTGCGTAAGATTTATAATGGCTGGAGTACGCATCACGCAGCCGGCCAAAGGAAGGACACATGGCTCATATTACCCTCAGAGTGAAACTTGGACCCCTCGTGTCGTTTGAGATCACCGGACAGAGCTGCAAGGAGTTGTCTTCGGCTCTGGAGGGTTTTCAAACACTCAATCAGCAGATTGATGAACTGTGCAGCGACCTTGCCGAGCGGGTCTACCCGGAAGGACAGCCAGCAGACGACAGGCGGGACGGTGAGGAGGCTACATGAAAGTCAAAGGGTTCGCAACAGTCAATGGTCACCCGGAGGCAAAGGGCAAGTTCTCCCTGAACCCCGTTCACTTTTCGACCTCTGTCCATGCGAATATGGATCTTCACGTCGGCTCCATTTCGGCCGAGATTTCCGAGGTGCCTATCCGCCTCGCCATACCGTTTATGAAGCGAAAGGCAAGGAAGCTTATGGTTATCGGATCGGTCGGCGGGATCAAGGTCCGGCTCGAACCGTTGCGGGTAACTGCGGAAAGACTCTCCCTTGATATGGAAGGTGTGCTCGGAACAAAAGGTATTGAGGGCCAGGCGGAAGGTGAGATGTCCTGCGAGTCGAAAGTGAAGGGCAAGGGACTGCTCGAAGGAACCATCGTTATTCCGCCTATCATCTTCAAGGAAGACGACGAAAGCGAAGGAGAGGGATGTGAATAAAGCGTGCGGGCCTTGTCGACCGTCACCCGCGTGTTGTGGCGACGTCCTTGTTCACCGTGTGGAAGTGGAGGTGTGGCCGGCGAGCGCTGAAGCACTTTTTGCGGATGAAGGTTACGCGGATCCGCTCAATACCCAGATAAGGTTCCAGGCTGCTGTCTATAACGGCGCCAGCGGGGTAAAATGGAGCGTTTACTCCGTAACGGGAGGTCCGGGGGCAGGAACGATCGACAGCACCGGGCTGTACCTTGCTCCGGTGAAAGGAATGCTTTCGAGCGGGCACACCGAGATCGTGCAGGCACGTTCGGAAGACGATCCCCTTCGGGCCGCATACGCCTGGGTCACCCTCACAGGCCGTGGCCCGGTGGCTCAACCTGACCCGCGGATACAAATCTTTCCCAGACACGTCAACCTGTATTATGACAGCGAACACGACAACAGTTACATGGACCCGAGCAACAAGCGACAGATATTTCGCGCGCTGGTCTACAACGCCGGCGCCGATGAGACGAGATGGAAAGTTAAAGGATCGATAACAGCAGGCCCGACTCTCGAGTATGTCGCAAGTAGTTACGGGGGAACGGATAAGATAGAGATACTCGCTTACCTCAACGGAAGAGAGGACGTGAACGATATGGCGTACGTGCATGTCCTGAACTACGACTGGCCGGGTTTGCCATAAAGGCGCGAGGGCCGGGACAAAGACCACGTGTTTCCGGTTTTCGCAAAGGAAGGTAGAACATGGGCGACATCCATCACGACGGCGGCGCGATAGACGCTATACATTCCCTTGATTCGATAGGATCGATAGGATCGATCGGGCCCATGGGGCCGATCAAGGGAATCGAGAGCATTGCCCCTGTTGCCGTTCATCTCAAGGAAATAAACAATATAGACCCGGTCATCCTCGAACCGCTGCAGATCAACGATGTGAGGAATATTGAGCCGCTGCGGATCCAGGAGCTGAATGTGACTAACCTGCCGATGGTGAACATCGCCGTCAGGCAGTTGCCTTCGGTTGATGTGAACATTCGGAGATTCCCTGCCCTGTCGGTTGCCACCCACCAAAACTTCTGCATGCCCTCGAACTATGTTGTCCACGGTCGTATATTAGGATTGGAGCTGTTCCGTTTGCATGTTGAGGGGCAGACGGTAGTTGTCCCGAAAGACAGGGTCAGGCGAGAGCAGTCGCGGACGCCGGATCGTAGTTTCCCTGTAACGGCGGCTGCCGGGGAACCGGGAATTCCAGTGGTTTCGAAACCTGTGACATCGGCCGTGGGCTGTCATCCCCGTACTGGATCGCAACGCGCCCCGTCCCCCTGCAGGACGTCCGGACCGCACAGGCCTTGCGCTGTTCACATGGGCCGCAGTGGGCGATGAGACACCCGAGTTGCATGTGGATAACTATGCGGTAGAAGGGCTGTAGGGCGAAGGACGACAGACGCCAGAGGAGGCGAAAGAGGATTCTATGGAAGGCAAGAGCAGGAAAGGCAAGGAGAGGAGCGTGAAGAAGGATGCCGGCCGAAAGGCCAAGAAGAAGGGAATGGCAGGCGCGATTAACCGTGCGGCAGGCCTGGGAGCCGCGTTACCGCTCGATATCGTGTCGGAGAGAAAAGACCAGATCGGGGGAATTCTGAAAAAGAGCCTTGATCTTGCCGAAACAGGCCTCACCTTCGGGATACAACTTTTTTCGCGCCTCACGAGGGTCGTACAGAACCAAACCAGCGAGCCCGGCGGGTATCCGGCCGGCGAGCCCGGGTATGCCTACCCGGCACCCGGGGCCGAGCCGACCGACTGGGTCGGCGCACCGGCGCCCGCGACAGAGCCTCAGGCGTCCGCCCAAACAGCCATCGCGAACCGCCTCCCCCTTGCCCCGGGAGACCCGGTGTCGATCTCATTTTCCATTAACAATGATTCGGCATCGGTTCCCAGAACCCTCAGCGTGTCGGTTGAAGGATTCACCGGCGAAGCTTATCGTTTCCAACTGCAGCCCGGAGCCTTCTCCGTAAAGCCTGGCCGCAGGACGATCGGCCCGCTTGATTTCGATAAGTTCGTACTTCTCGGCCGGCTTCCCGATGACACGCCTCCCGATACATACTGGGGGGCGATTGCCGTATCGGGAGAAGAGAGCTTTCGGATTCCCGCCAGTCTGCGCGTGACGGGGAAAAGCGAGAGTTAGAGCATAGCGCGAAGGAAGAGCCAGCCTGATGACAGAACTGTTCGATGTGATCGTCGTGGGGGCAGGACCCGCCGGGAGCAGTGCGGCCACGATGATGGCGAGACAGGGCCTTAAGACCCTTCTCCTCGATCAAGCCACGTTTCCTCGGGACAAGGTCTGCGGCGACGGTATCACTCCCCAGGCGATACCGCTTCTCGAGCTGCTCGGCTGCGCTCCTGAAGTCCGGCGTGCAGCGGGTCCCGGTGTCGACAGGGGAGACATCTTCATCAACGGCAGGTATGGGTTGACGGGAAGATTCCCGAAACTCGGTAGAAAACGCGGCCGCACACTTCTGCTGGAAAGAAGCAAACTCGATAACATCCTCATGCAAAATGCCGTAGCGAACGGCGTGCTTTTCACGGACGGATGCGCGGTCCGTGGGGTAGCGCGCGAACGCGGCGGCTGGCTTACGGTGCGAACGCGGCAGCCGGCAAGCACGGTCCTCTATAGGTCGCACATGGTGGTCGGTGCCGACGGTGCAAACTCCGTGGTTTCCCGGTCGCTGGGAAACCCGGCGAGAAACGGACTTCGGGCAATCGGGATACGACAATACTACAATGGTGCATCAGCCGGACCATCCATACGGCTCTATTTCGACGAAAGGTTTTTTCCCGGTTATGGTTGGGTTTTTGTTAATGGGAACGGCAGGGCTAACATCGGCATTGGCTACCTGTGTGACGACACATTCCGACTGAGGCCGAACATGCTCGGGTTTTTCAAAGCTTTTACCGAAAGCCTCGGCCCCATTTTGAAGAAGGCGAAGCCTGAAGGAAAAGCGAGAGGAGGCTGGGTTTTCCTTTCACCTCGTGAAAGGATAGTCGGGCCGGGCATCGTACTCATCGGGGACGCAGGAAACATGATAAACCCGATC
>JADGQN010000318.1 GCA_017881765.1 Syntrophobacterales bacterium
AGCCCTTTCATCCGGACTTTGGTTGATGCCTTGATGCCCGGCGGGATCCGTATCTGTTTAGCGCCATCGATGGTCGGGACTTCTACTGTTCCGCCCAGGCAGGCATCGCTGATGGTTATTTCCTTGGTGACATAGAGATCATTGCCAACCCGCCTGAAGACGGGATGTTCTCCGACTTTGATGGTCACGTAAAGGTCCCCCGCCCGCCCCCGATCCTTATTACCTTTTCCCTGGAGGCGTAAGCGCTGACCTGAATTTATGCCCTTGGGTATCTTGACCTTGATCTCCTCCGTTCCCTCGGGTCCGCTGAACGAGAGCCTCTTCTCCGCTCCATGGATGGCGTCCATGAAGGGAATTTCCAGTTCATAGTGAAGGTCGAGGTCGCCGGCAGGCCTCTGTTCTCTCGCGGCAAAATCTCCGGAGTCAAAATCAAACCCTCTTCTGCCGCCCGCTCGGCCCGCTTCCCTTCCCTGTTGCTTTCCGCCAAAAAGAATGCTGAATAAATCCTTGTTTCCGAATCCCAAATCTTTAAACAGATCACCCATATTGAACCCACGGTAAATGTCTTCCTGAGAATATCTCTGCTGGAAGCCGCTCATACCGTAGGTATCGTACTGCTGTCGTTTCTCCTTGTCGCTGAGCACCGCGTATGCTTCGTTAATCTCCTTGAAGTGCTCTTCGGCCTGCTTGTTGCCCGGGTTCCTGTCAGGGTGATACTTCATGGCCAGCTTTCTGTAGGCCTTCTTTACCTCCTCTTCAGTTGCGCTTTTTTGCACACCAAGCATCTCATAATAATCTTTCTTAGCTGCCATAGACACCACCTATAAACGAAGTATGCTCGCCGACACTGCGGTCGAGGGCTTCAGCAACGGTTTTGCACTTTACCTTAAGATTGTATATAACGGGTCTTTCGTCGTGGAATTCTGAGATAGCCTCATAATTGCCCATACCCTTGGCAATGACGAGAGCATCGCTCTCCCACAAGGCTTTGATCGTGCCGGACATGCGTTCTTTTCTGACGCCGACTTCATCCGCGCCCGTCGAAATAATGTTTGAGAACAGGTTGCGCAGGCCGTAGAGCTCTACGTCAGGCACGGACAGGTCATTCTGGGCCGGAGCCTCCTTAACCGCATAATAAACATTTTTTCCTGCGCTTTCCAGGAACCGGATCAAAGGCAGGTCGAAGAAAAAATCTCCGATGTTGTCCCCGAAGAGCAATGCCTCTCTGCCCGCGCTCATAATCCTTTCCCGGATGCTCTCGACATTGCCCAGAAAGCGGAAGGCGGATACGTCGTAGCTACCCTCAAAATAGTCGAGAGAATTGCCCAGGCACGAATATTTCAGCAAGCCCTCGAGGTCCCGAGGGAAGAGGCTTCGGAACTCCTCTGCCGCAACCAACGCCAAACGGAGCTCCATCGCTTTTTTTGCGGCAAAAGGATCTGTCACTCCTGTCTGTTCCCTTATATACCCCAGAAGCCGGTTTGAGATTTCTGTCGGGCTCTTCGAAGGGCTGTAAAGCCGGTCGATCAGGTGACTACAGCGTTCAACCAACGTGCCGTTAGCGCCCGAAAGCGATACAATCTGCTGAGCAAACTCTTGAAGGCACGTGTAACAGCGTTCTCTTGTCTTCATGCGTCCTTGAATCACTACGGGTGCATTCACCGCGGCTTGCCGCGTGTGCCGTCATTCCGGCGAACGCCGGAATCCAGAGACCGGACCGGATGCCGGATCAAGTCCGGCATGACGCATAATATCCCGCTGCTCGCGGCGGTGTTGTTTATTAACCCTGAAATGAAAAGCTCTGCGAGCTATTTTTATCTATTAAAGATATACCCAAAGGCTTTACAATTCAATTTCAAAAAAATAGAATACTGGCAGGCACATTGCGAAAGAAGGAGTTGAAAAGTCCCCATGCCTATCTACGAGTACTACTGTGACCGGTGTAAGAAGGTATCTTCCTTCCTGCTCTTGAGGGCCACGGAAGAGATTGAGCCCTGCTGCAAGAGCTGTAATACAAAGGACGTCCGGCGCATTCTCTCCCGCGTATCCATCTTGAAGAGTGAGGAGAGCAGGATGGAGAGCCTGCTCGACCCGAGCAAGTTGTCGGGCCTGGACGAGAACGATCCCAGGAGCATGGAAAAGCTCATGAAACGTATGGGCCGGGAGATGGGAGACGAACTGGGCGAAGGCTTCGAGCAGGAGATGGAGGAGGCCATGAGTGAGCCGGAATCTACCCCGCAAGAAGATCTGTAATCGGCCCCTTGCCTTCTCGCAAGACCTTTACCTCATCATCCACCAGGCTTATTACCGTGGATGGGTCCCCCGGAATAATACCGCCGTCGATCACGAGGGAGACGGCGCCTTTCAGGTACCGCTCGATCTCTTTGGGATCGGTGAGTAGCCCGAGGGTGGGGCTTTTGGCGCTCGTGTTGATGAGCGGCCTCTCCAAAAGACGCGTGAGTGCAATGGGCACTGGATGGTTGGGCATCCTCACCCCCACCTCTTTTTTGCCCGACATCAAGAGGCGCGGTATGATCCTTCTGGCCTTGAGAACGAATGTGTAGGGGCCGGGAAGAGAGGCCTTGAGAACACGGAAGGCAAAGTCGCTCATCACCGCGTAGATGCTGATCTCTTTAAAATCCTTGAAAATGATACTGAGCGGTCTCGTCTCGTTGAGACCTCGCATCTCATAGAGACGCCTGATAGCCTTTATATTGAAAAGGTCGCAGCCGAGGCCGTAAAAGGTGTCCGTCGGATAGGCAATAATCTCGCCGTTTTGCAAAGCCCCGAGAATCGAGTCGGTCGCCCTTTTTTTGGGCCTTGAGGGGTTCCATTCCACGATCATCTCTTCCTCCCTACGTAACGGGCGACAGCCCGCTTCTTGCCCTCGAAGAGGAATGTACCCTCCTCATAGAACATGAGATCGAGTCCTCTGAAATAGCCGATGAGTTCTCCATGGTGGAGCAAGTAATCCGGATTACGTGGCCGATCAAAGTTGTTTTGGTCTTGTAGAAACGTTTCATACATGAGGATGCCGCCGGGACAAAGTAAGGAAGGGAGATCGCCCATGATCTCCCGGACGAGGAAGTAGAAAACAAGAACAGCGCTGGCAGAGCCTTCCTTGAAGGGGAGGTGGTATGCATCGCCGAAGATCGGAAAGAACTGCAGCCCGCGCTCCGATGCCCCCTGCACAGCCGTCTTAATCCCTTCCCAGGATCGATCGAGGCCGCAGCAGAACCACCCCTTCTCCGCGAAAACGAATAGATCGCGTCCCGTACCCATGGCAATGTCGATCACGGGGCTCCCGGATTGAGCCATGCTCCAGAACCGACTTACGAGCTGATGCGGTTGCAGAGGGCCGTAGTAGAAGCCATCCTGGTATCTCTTGTCCCAGCCTTGCCAATTAGCGTTCATCGATATAGTTTCGTTGCCTCCTCGTCGCGCTCCTCGACGTACTTCAAGTACGCCCGGGTACCCGCCGTGCGGGTGGGGCTCCTTGTCGTCGCCTCACTCTATCTTCGAATGCAAATTGGCATCAGTCATCCGAATAGATGCCTCGCATTGAGATGGAGCAGCTTTTGCCTGCCTTCCTCTTCCAGAAGGTCCATATCGCGCGCATACCTTTTGTAGGAGAGGAGCGGGTAATCGGATCCGAAAAGCACCCTGTCCGGCATGCATTGTGTGACGAACCCGTAGATTTGCTTAGTGTAAAGCAACGGCACGGCTGCCAGATCGTAATAGACGCGGGCAAACGCCTTTTTGATCTCCGGCATGAATTCATAGAAACAGATACCGCCCCCGAGATGAGATAGAATCGTCACGAGCCCCGGGTGAGTTTCGACAAAGGTCACCAGTTCCTGAAAATCCATTTTGGTTTTACCGTGGTACGCGTGACCCACTTGCTCATTCACATGGATCATCAAGGGCAGGCCATTCTTTTGAGCGTAGTCGGCGATGACATCCAGACCTTTTCTTTCCTTCTCGCCGAAGCCCGACTCGTAAAAGGCGAGTTCCCCGATTCCTCGTGCACCGAGCTGAAATGAACGCTCCGCCTCCGTCAGGGCAAAAGTCTCGTCTTCGGCATCGACTATTGCAAAGGGGATCAGCTTCGGGTTGCGCCGAGCCACGTCCAAAACGTAGTCGTTACAGATAGTGATGAGCCCTTTGTCTTTGAAGGGAAACGCAGTGATGACTGCGCGGTCGATCTGCTCCTCGCTCATGTACCGGGTCAATTCCGTCTCATCCGCCATCCGGGCCTTCGGGTTTGCGTAAAGCAAAGAGAAGCGAACATCCCTCGATGCAATCCGGTCCCTCATCTTGATGACGTCAGCAGGGAAGAGATGCGTATGGGCGTCGATAACAGGCATATGCACCCTTATTATACGGCTTCCGCAACGGATTAGAAACAGATTTTAACCAGATAGATTTTTTGTCTGTTTGGTGATATAAACAGCAGAATGTCGTTGAAGATCGTTTTTCTTGATTGCGACGGAACGCTCACTACGGTCAAAAGCAGCTGGGAGTATCTTCACCGGAGACTCGGACTCTGGGACAACCATGCGGATGAATTCCAGCGTCTCTTCCGGGAAGGGAAGATCGACTACTACGAATTCTGTAAACGTGATGCCCTTCTCTGGAAGGGACTTCCCCTGGAGCGTGTCATGGCCGTGATTGGCGAGATACCCTACCACGACGGGGTGCGGGAACTGACGGACTGGCTGCGCGCCGAAGGTATTCCCTCCGTGATCCTGTCCACGGGTCTTTCATTCCTGGTCGAGCGGGTCAGACAGGACCTGGGGATCACGCGTGCCCTTTCAAATGACCTGGTCGTGCACGAAGGTCGTCTTACAGGCGAAATAAAAATTCACGTAGAGCATGACAAGAAGGGGTACTGGGTCCACCGCATTTTACAGGAGTTGGGCATTGCGCCCGGTGAGGCTGCGGCGATTGGAGACGGCGAAGGAGACAGGGGCATGTTCGAGTCAGTTGGTCTCTCCATTGGCTATAACCCGCACCCGAATCTGCTTTCGTCGGTTGACCATGCAGTTTACAACGGTTCGCTGGCTTCCGCGGCGGAACTGTTGAAGCGACACACGTGAGAAGTCAAAGGCGACTTGCCCTTCTGATGCTTTTATGTCTCATTGCCGCCCTGGCAGGATGCGCGCCGAAAAAGGTGAAGGTATACGAGTACGGGGGGCCGCCTCAGAAGGGTGATGCCATAGTGCAGTACGCGGTGGGCCTGCTTGGCAAGCCGTATAAGAATGGCGCGAAGGGTCCCGACGCCTTCGACTGCAGTGGGTTCGTGTACTACGTGTATAAGCGGTATGAAATCAACGTGCCTTACACCACGGAGGAGTTGGTCCGCACAGGCTATCAGGTACCCAGGGAAAACGTACTTGCCGGCGACCTCGTTATCTTCACGATAAAGAGGAGCTACCACATCGGTATCATGATGAATGAACGGGAGTTTGTGCACGCATCCACATCAAAAGGGGTCGCGATCGGCACCCTCGACCTCCCTTACTGGCGAAGAAGCTTCTCGCACTTCCGGCGGGTAATGTGAAGGGGCTGGTCATCTTGGGTTAGCTATGGACTACCTAGGGGTAGCTACCGATAATGGTTGATGGCAGGTTGCATTCAAAAATAGAGCGAGGCGACTAGGAGGATAGCGACGGAGGCGTACATTAGTACGTCGCAGTCGTGCCGACGCGGGCAACGAAGCTATATGAATGAAGGTAACCTGGCATCAGCTATTTCTTTTTCAGGTAAGCGTTAATGTCGGTCGACTTGTAATAGCCGCCCTTGACATACTGCAGCAC
>JADGQN010000319.1 GCA_017881765.1 Syntrophobacterales bacterium
GTAGTCGCCCTCAACCCTTGAGCACATGTATGCCGAACACAAAACCTGGCGAGTCGCACTTGAGCACCGTAAAACGATGCTGCACGCCGGCAGGAATAAAAACCGCAAACGGTGACTCCACCGTGAAGACCTCGTCTTCCATCTGCACTTCGATAACAACTGCCCCTTTGTTTTCCGCGGAAAAATATATCTCAGGATTGTCGTCATGCACATGAGGCTCGGCATGGGGCGCCCGGACCATCTTGTTGGCGTCACTGCCGTTGATCCTGATGTTGACGCCGGGAAACATGCCGGGATAGATCCAGGAAGGAGCCAGGCTGTGGTGGCCGGGCATTTCGACGAAACGCGGAAGATCGGTAATCACGTATTGCTCATATTTACCGGGTACTCTTCGCTCCATGGTCTAACCTCCGTGCTAAAGCCAGGATGGGTGCGCATCATTCACAGTAATACCTTAATCCCCCATTAGGGTCAACAACAACCGCGGATGAGCCCCTTCCCCGGCGGCGGTCCGTTCTCCTGTTAAGGACAGGACGGCCCTTCCGATAAACATTAGAATAGAGGGTGGAACCCGATAGGCGGGAGACGAGACGGAGACGAAGAAAGAATGCCATGCCGTTGAAAGAGATGCTCTTGGCAATGACCACGTTCCCGGCGCCATTCACTGAACAGACGGATGGCACACTGACGCTCGATTTTGTCGCGGCAGAAAGAAAGAGCCTTCTCGCGAGCAAGAAGATCTCCTATCACTGCCGGGTGAGCATCGATGAGGGAGCGAGAACGATGCTCTTTTTTGAGATACTTAAAGAGAGAGGAGCCGGGATTTCGGCAGGGGACGAAATGGGCCCGGGATTCAGTTTCAAGAAAGAGACGTATAGCGCGACGGGCAGCGAGAGGAGCGGTAGTATCGAGGAGAGCTCACGATTGACAGGGAAGGGCTACTCCTTGTCCTTTGACTACGGCGCTGTGCGGGAAGCCGTGAAACGAGCGGCAGAGACCGCAGGCTACCAGTTTTCCGTCACGCTAAGGGAATCAGCCGTATCGAAGGGACCTGCCTCCGGGCAATCCGCGACAGGAGCTGCTTCCGGGTCAGGGGAGCGGATAAGGCCCGGCAGGTGGTATTACGGCCTGGCCTTTCTCATACTTGTCCTGGGAGGTGTAGTCTTCGGTCTTTCTCTGGCAGCCGGGATTCAAGGGGTCGCCGGTAATCTTCAGCGGATGGTCATGCCGCGAAGCTACTTCATCACCCTTCCCGAGGCAGGAAAGTACACCATCTTCCACGAATACCGAAGCTCCGTGGCGGGAAAGGTCTTTGCCACGAACAATGTCGACCTTTCGGACATGAGAGTGTCGCTTGTCGCGAAAGCAACAGGAGAGCAGGTGAGGCTCGTGCCCCCCTCGGCATCCTATTCGTACTCGTCCGGGGTTTCCGGGACGTCGATGATGGAGTTCGATATACGGAAACCGGGTATCTACCAATTCTCGGCCTGGTATGCGAGGGGCGCGGGGCCAGAGGTCGTCTTCGCGATAGGAAGAGGATTCGGCGATAGAGTGTGGGGCGCCGTAGCGCAGAGCCTCGCAGTATTGCTCACGGCAGTCGGTCTTTCTATCTTGACGGCTCTTGTCGTATTTTTCAAGAGAAGAAAGGCCGGGAGAGCCGGGCAGTTCCTGTCAGGAGCAGAAGAGGCGTCCGCTATCGAGCCCCGGTAGGCAACTCCGGGTCACAAGATTGTTGAACTCCTGGATTTCCTCGAGCCACTTCAATTTATCTTCCGTTGGCAGCTTCAGGTATTCCGGAATTTGTTCATCTTCGAGTGTGTACGAGAATTCTTCAGTCATCGCTTCCTGCCGCTAATTCTTTTGCGCATGATGCAACGGGAGGCGGCGAACAAGGAAGCTTTCGGGATTTTCAGCTGCGATGAAGGCTGGCGGGCGTATAAAGGCGAGGCAGATTTTAAGGGTAGACCCTTCACGGGTCTGCGCGCCGTCGTTTTTAATATGGCGACAGACCTTTACTTCGTTGTTCCTGGCAATTCCCCCATCAAGTCTTACGCCGATGCAAAAGGAAAGCGGATTGCTATGGGCGGCCCCGGCAGCGGTCCGGCGAACACTGCCCATTTCCTGCTTGAGCAACACGGGGTCCAGAAGAAGGACTTCAAACCTTACTACTTTACCTACAAAGAGACAGTAGAGGGTCTCCAGGATGGGAGCCTCGATGGTGGGTTTTTGGCCGGCGGGTATCCTATTTCTTCTTATTCCGAGCTTTCTACCAGGCAAAGCGTAAGGATTGTCCCTGTCGACGAGAAGATTCTAAAAAAGATTATCAGCGAGCATGCATACTACTACGCCACCGTCGTTAAGGCCGGTTCCTACAAGGGTCTGGACCAGGACACGCCGATTCTGGGATGGGGCACCGCGGTCTGGGCGCACGCCGGGATGAGCGACGACCTCGTGTACAGGTTCCTGAAGAACTTGTTCGACCACAGGCAAGAATACTACCAAATCCACACGGCGGCAAAAGACATGCAGCCCGAGGTTGTTACCAAGGGCATTACGGTACCTTTCCACCCGGGGGCGGAGAAGTATTTCAAAGAGATGGGGTGGTTCAAGAAATAGCTGGAGACCACTTGACCGGACCTGAAACTGGGGAAACTCCAGAACACGAATTACCTGAACACGAATTACCTTGACAGCTCGCTTTCTTTTTGCTACCGTTGCGTAGAAACAGGGTCAAGGGTTCCGGTCGGGGAAAAGACCTTTTTCGCGATATGCGGGTGGCGCTACGCCACTACACCATCCTAAGGAGCTGCAATTCCCATCGTTCCTCAGCAAACCTCCTGCCAGCACTGTGGAAAACCGTTCATTCCTGTCAAAACACTCAACGCATTAACCGCGCTTGCCAAAAAGAAAGGCCTCGACGAGTCGAATTCCCGTCTCTTCCTCTGCCCGGCTTGTAAATCGCAGACATTAGCCGAGGGCCTGCTGGGACAAAGGCTCGAAAGAGTGGAGCCGGTAAAACACGCGCCAAAGCGCAGGCGGGAGAAGATGGAAACGGTAAAGCACGATACCCTGCGCGGAACGACGGCGTACAAGAGCGAGTGCTTCATCTGTAACCAAGGATGCGACGCGCGCGTCCACGTGAAGGACGGAAAGGTAGTACTGATCGAAGGTGATCCGAGCTCGCCGGTAACGAAAGGTACACTCTGCGCCAAGGGCCTCGCCTCGAAAGGGATACTCTACCACCCTGACCGCCTGCTCTATCCCATGAAACGCGTAGGAAAGCGCGGAGAGGGGAAATGGGAGCGGATCTCCTGGGATGAAGCTTACGATACCATCGTTAGGAATCTTACGTCAGTTGAGAAAAAACATGGCCCTGACGGGGTTCTGCTTGCCACAGGGACAAACCGCGGGTGGGTGGGCTACTTCACGAGATTTGCCAATGCTTACGGCAAACAGTGTATGGGACCCGGCATCGCCCAGTGCTGGTTCCCCAGGATGACCGCAGGTATACTGGCACTTGGTTCGCCGGCTCTCGAAAATCCTTACTATGAAGGTTCCAAGTGTCTCCTCGTCTGGGGAGTTAATCCGACAAGCACCTGGCCGGCCAAAGCCGTAAGCATGATGGAAGCCCGCTCCAGGGGGGCAAAGATGATCGTGGTTGATCCTTTGCTCTGCGAGACAGCCTCCAAGGCGGACCTGTGGCTCCAGCTCAGGCCGGGGACTGATGCAGCCCTTGCGCTCGGTATGCTCCACGTCATCATCGAAGAGGAGATATACGACAAGGGATTTGTGGATCGCTGGTGCTTCGGCTTCGATGAATTTAAGAAACGTGTAAAGGAGTATCCTCCGGAAAGGGTAGCGCAGATCACGTGGGTTCCCGAGCACCTCATCAGGGATGCGGCCAGGTTGTATGCCCTTACCAAGCCGGCTTCAATAACGGAGTGTCTTGCAATCGATCAAAACGCCGACACCATCTCCACCACGCGCTCACTCTCCATCCTTGCCGCCATCACCGGAAACATTGATGTGCCGGGCGGCAATGTGATCAGCATGCCGAAGAAACATCTTGAAAGGAAAGTGGAGTCAGGCCTTGACTATTTAACGAAGGAGCATCACGAAAAGCGGTTGGGCAGCCGGGAGTATCCGTTTCTTGCAGGCGAGGCGTGCGTGATGCCGTCGCCTTCCGCCCACAATTACACGGTCTGGCAGGCAATGCTCACGGGCAAGCCTTACCCCGTGCGGGCGGTCTATTGCCATGGCAACAATATGCTCGTCGCCTACCCGAACACGCCGATGGTTACCGAAGCCTTGATGAGCCTCGATTTTTTTGTGGTGGCCGATCTTTTCATGACCGATACGGCCAGGATTGCTGACATCGTTCTGCCATGCGGAAGCTGGATGGAGAGAGGCGGTGTTGCCCTGCACGATCAGACTTCGTTCAATGGAATCCATCTTCAGCAGAAGCTTGCCCAAATCGGTGAGTGCCGCACCGACTACACGGTGCTCAACGAGCTTGCAGCAAGGCTTGGTTTTGGTGAGCGCATGTTCCCGAGCGACGACGCCTATTTCGATTTTCTTCTTAAACCCTCGGGGATCACGTATGAAGAGTTGAAGAAGAAGGGCCGCATCTCCATTCCCGACACCTTCAAGAAATACGAGACGAATGGTTTCAACACGCCCTCTCGAAAGGTCCAGATATACGACCCCCGTCTCGAGGAGCTCGGCTTTGATCCGTTGCCCGCATACCGCGAGCCCACCGAGAGCCCTGTCAGTAACCCTGGGCTAGCCAAAGAATATCCGCTGATCATGACGACGGGGGGCAGGGTTCCCGTGTTCCGCCATTCCGAGTTGCGCAACATTCCGGTGCTGAAGGAGATCGTGCCGGAACTCCTCGTGACCATTAACCCGGAGACGGCAAGCCGGCTTGGTATCGGCGACAACGATTCCATCATCATAGAATCGCCGCGGGGACGGATGGAAGCAAGAGCGTCTCTTACCGAAGGCATCGACCCCAGGGTCGTCCAGGTGCCGAGCCACTGGCCGGGCAAAAACAACGTGAATCTCCTCACGGACAATAAAGCGTGCGCACCGATGATCGGGAGCGCCCAACTGCGGTGCCAGCTCTGCAGGATACGCAAGAAAGAAGAGGACGGCGTTGGATAGCATCCTTCTCATTGATCTGGACAACTGCGTCCGCTGTCACGCATGCGAAGTCGCGTGCCGCGAAGAGCACAATTTAGCCTTTGAGGGCGGCCCCAGATGGTGCCGGATCATGACTGTCGGGCCCAGACAGGCTGCGGGTGAGCTCCAGATGGACTTCATCCCTGTCATGTGCTTTCACTGCGATGAGCCCGCTTGTGCCGAGTTCTGTCCGGTCGGGGCCATATCGAAAGGGGAAGACGGCGTGGTGCTTGTCGATGAGGATGTGTGCACCGGCTGCAGGCTCTGCGTTTATGGGTGCCCGCACGGTGTTATGGCTTACAACGAGGCAACGCGTACGGCCGGCCACTGCGACCTCTGCGCCGTTCGTCGCTCGGGAGGCCTGGAACCTTCCTGCGTACAGCATTGCATCGGCGGGGCTCTTCAATGGGTTACACCTGAGGAGCTTGCCACAATAACACGTGGAGAACACACGCTTATGCTGGGCCGGACCTGCTACGTCTCAAGTAAATGGAACCTGCAGCATGACGTGTGATACTAAGTTGCCATCTTAATACCACTTATGATCCACTCGAAGCCGGTGAGTCCGGCAACCCTTTGATGGTCGCGTTCCAATGTTGCCAGGGCTT
>JADGQN010000320.1 GCA_017881765.1 Syntrophobacterales bacterium
GGCAGCCAACCCTCGCGGGCCATGGCATAAGGCAACCGCGAGACGTAAAGCAGCTGGCTGTTGAAGAGCGAGTAAGCCGAACAGAGGGCGGCGAGAGCCACGATTATACCCAACCAGTTCCCGCCGATCTCGCGCGCGATAGCAGGCCACCCAAACGATTCGTTCCAGATGCCCGGATCGGTGGTGCGCGCGATTCCTGCCAGTAGGGGCAGCAGGTATGCTGCCACGATAAGGGGCAATGCCAGGGCCAGGGCCCGCGGATAGTTGCGCTGAGGGGAGTCCACTTCCCCGGCAAAGGTAGAGACGTTATCGAATCCGCAGTAATTCCACAACACGGTTGACAGACCGAGAGCAAGCAAACTGTTGCTGCCGTGCTGGCCGAGATCGCGGGCAGTGGCCAAAGCGGCGCCGGGGGCGCCTTGCCTCGCCAGCCCGATGATCGTGATCAGGGCGAACGGCAGGAGCACCAACCCTGTATTCACCGTGGCATTGCGGCCGACTGCGGAAGCGCCTCGCCAGTTGACTGCAAGCGAACCGGCAATCACAGCCAGCGCTATGAGCCAGCGGATGACGAGCGTTCCCCACGTGGCGGTACCGTCGGGACTGAGGCCGAGCGACGGGTAGAAATATGCCAGGTAGTTGACGAAAAGCACAGGATAAATGGCCATGTCGACGGCTGAGTAACTGAGGGCAAACCAGCCCTGCTGCACGCCCCAGAACTGCCCCAAGCCTTCGCACGCCCACCGATAGTAACCTCCCTCCTCCGGCATCGCGCTGGCCAATTCCGCCACCATCAGCGCAATGGGAAGACTCCACAGCAACGGAACCAATAAGACCAGGGTAATTGCCCATCCTGCACCCACTGCGCCGACAAGAGGCTCGAGGCCATACGCCCCACCGGAGACGGTGAAGAAGATTACGGCCACGAGGGAAACCAGCCCCAGCCGTTTCGCTGGGGCCGATTCGAATGCATCGGGTCCGCTTCGCTTATATTGTTGATCGAATGGCATCGAGAGCTTTTTTCACGCTCACTGCTTCCAAAGATACTTCCTCGAAGATGCTCGCCACAGCCGCGGAATCCAGCCGTTCGAAATCTCTTGCGAATGGAGTGACAAGGATGCCGCCCATCTCGACAACTGCGGGACTGACCGCAACACGGGCCTCTCCCGGCCTGAAGAAGGCGTCAGGGCGGTGTTTGCGGCGAGGGAAGACGACAAGCCGCCACGTTGTTTGCTCGTACAAGCCGATGAGATTTATCATGGGTTCCTCGTGCGTACCGAGCACCCTTTTCAACGCCTTGAGAAAAGCCGCTAAAGCGGCTCCAACGGCTGTCGGGGAACCTCCCTCAATAATAATAACCTCTCGTCCCATGCCCTTCGCGCGATAGAGAGCAACATCGTCGTTCTGCATAATCAACGTGAGTCTTCTCTTTCCCCGGATCTCTTTCTCAGCGGGCATCCGTCCCGATGGGACTGCCTGAAAATGAAAATGATCGGGTGCGGAGGCGCCGCATTTAGGGCCGTTGTAGAGTACGGTCCAGCCGGGACCGAAATCGGCCATAAGCTGCAGCAGGCTATCGACATGTGCGGAAATGGCTTGTGGGCGATGGTTGACATGGGCGATGGTGAAGTGAGCAGGGAAGACAGGCATAGGGTTACTAAGGATCAGATAGGCGCTCCTGTAAAGGACGCCTCTCTGTTCTTCAGGGAGATGACGCAGGCAGAGGAAGCAAGGCCGCCTGCTTATATCCTGCTCACCCACAGCGGCCAGAGTGCTCTTCACTCTTCCGGGGTTGTGCTGAAGGAGGACGGAGAACCCTTTACAGGAGACATGCCGCTCCGTGCCCTGCCTGAGCGATTCGTAGCCTTTGCGCAGAAATGGCCACGTGCGTTTCTGCTGCGTGAGAAGTTCGAGACAAAGATCCGGAAGATGGCCGGAGGCTTCTCTTCCGTTAAATCCGGCGTAGACCTTTTCTCCAAGCAGCGTTCGGCTCTCTCTTCTTTTGACATCATGGCGCATTGAAGTCATCTTCTATCGTTCCGGCAGCCAAATAGTTCGTCATGCCGGACTCGATCCGGCATCCAGAAACATACTGGATTCCGGCGTCCGCCGGAATGACGGCTGCGAAATATTTTTCGGTATTTACCAATGCGGTCATTAGTAGAGCCGCATATATCACCCTCCCCTTCATCCCCTCCCCTCAAGGGCGGGGAAATATTACAACCCTCTCCCCCGGAGGGAGAGGGCGAGGGTGAGGGGGCCTTACTTATGAACTCCTTAGTAGGTGCCATTTTAACAATATTCACGAAGGTACGTCTGTTCCGGACCCAGGACCCTGGACCCGTGACCCATTCCTGTTCATTTGCTGCCGGGCGAGAATTTCCTCGCTGCGTACGGCGTCCTTGAAAGCATTGTTCCGGTTTGTCTCTTCGATGCTCAGGGCCGCATCCGTGTTGCCCGGCCAGCGTCTGCACAGGTAAAGGCTGTCGTAGATCCTTCCGATCCGGTATTCCCGGCAGATGCGCAGGGCCGCCGCGTAATCCTCGCCGTAGCTCACATCAGGAAATCCGATAGTACGCATCAATCCTGTGTTGAAAGCGCGAGGCGCGCCGAGGCCGTTGACACGCAGCGCATTATTACGACCGTTCTCATCGGTCCATTCGCGGTGGTCTACGAGTCCCGGCGGGATCTGCTTAAGACTGAAATCGACGAGGGTGTACGAACCGATCACCATCGCATAGTTACCCTGGTGGAGCAGGTCGACTATCTTTTGCAGGGAGTGAGGGCTGCTGTACAGGTCATCCGAATCAAGCTGGACAGCGTATCGGCCGCGCGCTTGTGAGCGAAGCGCCTCATTCCAACAACCGCCGATTGCGAGATCGGTCCGTACCGGAATGATATGATTGAGCCTGGAAGACTGTCTTGCGAGATCGGAGAGCACGGCTGTGGTCCCGTCCGTTGAGTGGTTGTCCACGACGATCACATTGAATGAGAAATCGGTTTGCTGCGAAAGGGCGCTCTTAACAGCATCGGCAACCGTATCTTTTCGGTTCCGCACGGGGATGACCACTGAGGCCTCCACCGGAAAGCCGCCGGCCGGCGGCTCGACCTCCCTGAAGCGGTCGGGTGGCAGATAAGCTCCGATCCGCTTTAAGTAGTCGGTGAAGACGGTCTCCATTTCCTTCTGTGCGACTTCATTACGTGGATCGACATACGCAAATAATCGTTCACCGCTGGAAGGCTCGTCAGGGCTGATCACGGAATAGAGTGGTTCGCATACGTGATGCAGGGCATGGTCGATGGAAAGCTTCAGTCGAATATCGTACAGGCCCGCGCATGTGACGGCGGGAATTCCGCCATATGTTTTCAGGGCGCTCCGGACGGCAGCCATGGAAAAGAGCATGACGTGACCGAAGTCGAAATCATCACGTACGCTCCCCGGTTGATAATCATTCAGCGGATGACGCACCCTGCCTCGTGTGCCGATCTCATAGAAGTCAGAATAGACTAGGCCTGCCTTTGTGGAGTCGGCATGTTCCTGCATGGCCTCGAGGCCTTCACGCTCGATCGAAATTCCGCCACCTGACAGGAGAAGGAGATACGTGGTGGAGACCGCGTCCAGTAAAGACTTCAGCGTCTCGTGTGACGCAAGGGGCCCAGCGACAAGAAGACGACAAGCGGCCATCTTAAAATCAATCGGCTTCTCACTGACTATCAGAATCTCTTCGACCAAGGCCGACGTGGCCAAGGCAGTCAGGGTTCTTGCGAAGGATGAGCCCGGATTATAAGGGACGGCTACAGTAACTGGCTTCATACTCAATCGGTTCTCATATTTTAGAGGTTCCCGCAAATATATCACATTCACCGGCTGTCAAGCACGCCGAAGTCTTCAGAACCACGGGTTCCTTACAGGATGCTCCCCTACAGGTGCTTTGCTATCGCTACCTGGGTCCACAGGGGCCATGGTCCAGAGAAGAGAGCGGGCGGGCAAAGCGGCCGGCCAAGGCTGATGATTGACAACAGCGCTCAAAAAAGTAATAACTTTAAAATCATTTGCTAAAGAACGAAGGATACGTTACCCTTGGCCCCTCGAACCCTCGAACCCTCTGACCCTTCCTCCCTGGAGCCTTCTATCACCGTCGGCATCATCGACGGGCGGACTGAAATAGCCGTGCTACTGGATGGCAGCTTTGCCGGGAATGGGTTCGGGCCGGTGTCAGGCCGATTTTCGGCCCGTGCGAAGACGGGGATGATCGTGCTCGGCGATGAGCATCTTCGTGAAATCGCATGTGCTCCGTTGATCAGACTGGTCGCACGAAAAGATTCGACGTTTACGCTTTTTGGCGTTACCATCGGCAATCGCTTTCACTGGGAGAGAAAAGAGGATCAAACTTTTCAGGGTAACCTGATCCTCAGGCCGCGCGGGGATGGCATGATCGTTGCCATCAATGAAATCCCCCTGGAGGATTATCTGAAAAGCGTGATTTCCTCCGAGATGAGTGCCGCGGCCCCGATGGAATTTTTAAAGACCCACGCAACCCTCTCCCGAAGCTGGCTTTTGGCGGCACTGGAACGGAGCAAAAAAACAAAAGAGGCGTCCGCGTTGACGGTGCCCCCAATCGAAAATGAAGGAGAAGTCGTCCGCTGGTATGACCGGGAGGAACACGACCTCTTCGATGTCTGCGCCGATGACCACTGCCAGCGCTATCAGGGCATCACGAAGATTACCTTCGGACAGGCCGGAGACGCCGTGGATGAAACCCGTGGAACGGTGATGACCTATCAAGGTAAAGTCTGTGACGCCAGGTATTCAAAGGCCTGCGGTGGGCTCACGGAGGATTTCGAAACGGCCTGGGATTATGAACGAGTCCCTTATCTGAAGAGTGTTTCGGATGCGCGAGTTTTGCATGCCCCGGTCAGGACGGAGGAAGAGGCGGCCTCCTGGATCCTTTCGGCCCCGGAGGTTTACTGCAACACGCAGGATGACCATCTTCTCAAAAGAGTTCTCCCTGAATTTGACCGGGAGACAGCACACTTTTTCCGATGGACGATCGACTATTCCCGAGAGGAGCTGGAAGAGATCCTGCGAGAAAAATCGGGTCTTGATTTTGGCACCCTGCGCGAAATCCTGCCCCTTAACAGGGGTCCTTCGGGGCGCATCTCCCGGCTGAAGATCGTTGGGTCAAAGAGAAGCATGATCGTGGGGAAGGAGCTTGAGATACGCCGCTGGCTCTCCCGGAGTCACCTTTACAGCAGCGCATTCGTCGTGACGGTAACGTATACTACAGACGGGGCGGTTCAGAGATTTACCTTTCATGGAGCCGGATGGGGGCATGGAGTCGGGCTCTGCCAGATAGGCGCCGCGGTTATGGCGACGCAGGGATTTCGAGCGGAAGAAATACTCAAGCACTATTTTCCGGGCGTGGAATTACGGAAGATATACTGATGGACATGATAGAGAAATTCCAAACATCAATATTCAAATCTCAAACAATCAGCAAATATCAAATTCCCAAACTTAGGGCAAAACGTTTGAGTATTCGATATTACGTAGAAAATAGCGCTTGCCACCCCCACCCGGTTCCCTCCCCCCTCCGAGGGGGAGGGAACCGGGTGGGGGGATCCTTGATTGGAATTTGTGATTTGCAGTTTTGGAGATTGGATATTGTTTGGGATTTGGTGCTTGGAATTTAGGATTTGTACTGTATGAAGCGGCGATTTAAGACAGGGGTCATCTTCGGCGCCGGCCTTGGAGTGCGCCT
>JADGQN010000054.1 GCA_017881765.1 Syntrophobacterales bacterium
CTCGGGTGAGCGGTATAAACAGATGACCGATGAGGCCATCAAGTACGTTCTGGGCTACTACGGAGAACCGGTCGTCCCTGTAGACCAGAACGTGATGGACAGAGCAATGAGCTTACCCAGGACCAAAGCATTTGTTAATTGGGAGCCTGAAGGGTACCTCAAATCCGTTGAGGAACTGCGTCAGGAGATCGGCCCGGAACTTTCCGACGACGACCTCATGCTCAGGATCCTGATTCCGGGAAAACCGGTGAAGCGCAATGAACCCACGAAGCAGGTCATTGCGCCTGCGACGAAATCTACTGCACCTGCAGGCCCTTTGCCCGACTTCCCGACGGAATTCAGCGTGGATGTGGATGGAGAAGTATTCAACGTGAAGATCTCGCCCGTCTGGGATGGAGCCGGAAATGGCGAGAGCACAACGCAGGCGGGGACGCCACAGACACCCAAGGTAGCGCATAGGCCGAAGGAATTACCGCCCGGGGCGGTGCTTTGCGGGATGGCAGGGTTGGTGCTTTCGATTGAGGCAAAGGTGGGGTCCACTGTCAATCCAGGCGACTTGCTGGCAATGATCGAGGCAATGAAGATGAGGAGGCATATCAACGCACCTCATGGCGGCGTGGTGAAAGAGATATGGGCCCGTGAGGGCGAAATCGTCGAGCCTGGGGATGTCTTGATGGTGGTGGAATAATGGGCAAGGTGACGGTCCGAAAGATTCTCGTCGCCAATCGCGGTGAAATAGCGATCCGTGTCATGAGAGCGTGCCGGGAGATGGGTATTGCCTCGGTTGCCGTCTATTCTGATGCGGACAAGGAGGCATTGTTTGCGAAATACGCTGATGAGGCCTATCTGATCGGTCCTGCGCCGGCCACCCAGAGCTACCTCAACATGCAGAAAGTGATCGATGTGGCCAAGGAAAGCGGCGCCGATGCGATTCATCCCGGCTATGGCTTCCTTGCTGAGAATCCAAAATTCGCCCGTGCATGCGAGGAAGAAGGCATAAAGTTCATCGGACCGTCAAGCAGGGTATTAGAGCTGATGGGTGACAAGGTGACGGCCCGGCGCGAAATGATAAAGGCTGGTGTGCCTGTGGTGCCGGGCACTGATGAGTGTGTGACGGAATTTGGAAAGGCAGGAAAAATAGCCAGGGAGATCGGATATCCCGTGATCATAAAGCCTTCCGGCGGGGGAGGGGGCATCGGGATGACCATTGTCATGAACGAAGGGGAACTGGCTCACGCACTGGAATCGACGCAGGCAATCGCCACGACCACCTTCGGTCTTTGTGATATTTATATGGAAAAATACTTATCCAATCCCCGTCACATCGAGTTTCAGTTATTGGGGGATTCCCACGGAAACGCAATCCACCTGGGAGAGCGCGAATGCTCCATTCAGCGAAGACATCAAAAGTTGATCGAGGAATCTCCTTCTGTGGCGGTGACCCCCCGGCTTCGCAAAAAGATGGGAGAGATAGCCGCGAACGCCGCCAGATTTGTTGGTTACGAAGGAGCCGGGACCATGGAGTTCCTGTTCTCAAACGGGAAGTTCTACTTCCTCGAAGTGAACGCCCGGGTGCAGGTGGAGCACCCCGTTACAGAGATGGTAACCGGGGTTGACATCGTAAAGGAGCAGATACGGATCGCCTCCGGACTCCCCCTCAGTATTGAACAAGCAAAGATTCGAATGAACGGCAGTGCCATCGAATGTCGCATCAATGCCGAGGACCCCCTGAACGACTTTGTCCCCACTCCCGGCAGGATCAAGAGCTACCACGCCCCCGGCGGGACTGGAATTCGCGTGGACAGCGGAGTCTACAGCTCCTACACGATACCGCCCTTCTACGACCCGATGATATCGAAGCTGATCGCGTGGGGCAGGGACCGGGATGAGGCGATCGCGAGGATGAGGCGGGCCCTCTACGAGTATGTTATCGTGGGTGTGAAGAGCAATATTCCATTCCACAAAGCGGTCATGGAAAACCAGCGCTTTGTGAAGGGGGACCTGGGGACCCATTTTATTGACATGGAGACCACGTTGCTGGATGATATGAAGCGCATTATGGAGCGGGAGAAGCCATTGGAAGAAAGGCTATCTCATCACCTTGAAGAGAAAAGAAGAATAGCCGCCATTTCTGCCGTAGCTGCCTTAAGCCAGATGTATGGCAAGCAGTAACGGCAGGGTCCGAGGGTCCCGAGGAAAACCGGAGCCGTGACGCGTGACACGTGACGCGTGACAACGGACGAAGAAGAATGGCGAAGGAGTGTGACGAGCCATGAGCCTGCGAAAACAGATTATTATTCTGGGGACACTCGATACCAAGGGCGAGCACCTCCACCTGTTGAAGAAGAAGATCGAGGCAAGGGGGCACACAGCGCTGATCCTGGACCTGAGCATGGGGGCCGTTCCCGCCTTACCCGCGGACATACCGGCCGCGGAAATCGCCCGGGTCGCGGGGCACAGCATCGAAAAGCTCATAGCGGAGCGGAACAGGTCCGTCTCCACCGATATCATGATAACTGGAGCGCAGCAGAAGGTGCTGGAGCTTCTGTCGGGGAAGAAAATAGATGGAATAGTGGCGATGGGAGGGGCTTCGATGGCCCTGATCGCCTCACGGGTCATGGCGAAACTACCCTTCGGCATTCCGAAAGTGATTGCCACGCCTGCTGCCATGCCCACCTATATCTCCGAATGGTTCGGTGCCCTGGATGTGGTGATCATGCAGGTGATCATGGAATTTGCGGGCATGAATAATCTTGTCACGGCTGTGATCGCACAAGTTGCCGGAGCTATTTCAGGCATGGCCGAGGAAGCCTCTGACCATACGTCGCTCAAACTCCCTTACCCGTCGATCGCCATCACCCAGATGGGCTTCAATGAAGGGTGCGCGGTTGAGGTAAAGAGACTCCTCGAGGAAAAGGGGTACAACGTCTACCCATTTCACGCGAACGGTATAAGTGATAGAAGCATGGAGCGGCTGATCGCACAGGGCTTTCTGGATGGTCTCATAGATATAGTACCCGCGGGGCTCATCGAAGAGCTTTTCCAGGGAAACAGGGCAGCGGGTATGGAGAGGCTCGGCGCGCCTATTGAGAGAGGGATGCCGCTCGTGCTCGCACCATGCACCTTAAACACGACCGGCGCCGGACCCACGCGCAGGATGAAAGAGCGCTTCATCAACCGGCCGCTGAGGCTGCAGATCGACGAGATTCGGTTCATGACCCGCTATGAGCCCGATGAGATGAGACAGGGCGCGCGGCTGTATGCGGAGAAGCTGAACAGGGCCAAAGGCCCGGTCAAGTTTCTCTTCCCGTTACGGGGGTGGTCCTCGATTGACAAGCCCGGAAGCGTCTTGTACAATCCGGAAGAGGACAGGGCGTTTGTGGACGAACTGAAGGCGCATCTGAAGCCTGAAATCCAGATTGAAGAACTCGATTGCAACCTGGAAGACCCGGAATTCGCCCGGGCACTGGTTGAGAGCTTCGACGAAATGTTTAGGAGACGTTGAGTAGTTAAAAAGGTTGAGTACGAATCACAGTATTGTTTGGGGGGTAATCAATGGCTGAGAAATGGTTGTATTGGCTGGAGGATCTGGGAAGAGGGCAGAACGACCTGGTGGGGAAGAAATGCGCCAACCTGGGAGAGATGGCGAAGGTCGGTCTACCGGTACCCCACGGTTTTGCCCTTTCCCTTGACGCTTACAACCTGTTTATGAACCTGGCCGGGGCGTATGATGAGATGCGCTCATGCATAGAGCGCCCCGAGACTTCGCTCGAATCGATCACGGGGATCAATGAACTGAGCCACTCCCTGCGCCGGATCGTCGAATCAAAGCCCATGCCGGCCGAGATGGCGGCAACGATACTGCTCCATTACCAGCAGCTGTGCGATCGATGCTGCGCCCTTGACGTTGCGGTCTCTACCCGTTCGGCCGGTGCAGCCAGCCATCCGGGTCAGTATGAGACTCATCTCAATGTGAAAGGGGACGCGGACCTTTTGGATAAGATAAAGAAGGTCTGGAGCAGTTCTTTCAATCCCACCTCTTTATCATTCAGAAAGCAGAAGGGTCTGCCCCTTGAAAGCGATCCCATAGGAGTAGCGGTGCTCAAGATGGTCAACGCCCGCAGCGCCGGAATTATCTTTACAGCGGATCCCAACACAGGGGATATAGGCAGGATGATCATAGAGGCAAACTGGGGGCTCGGAGAGAGCGTTGTGGGTGGAGAGTCGATGCCTGACACGTACGTGGTGGATAAGAAAACATTTGAGGTAGTGGAGCGGAGACTGGGGACAAAGCTGAAGTGTGTTCTCCCTATGGAGCAGGGTGTTGTCGAGCAGGAGACGTCGAAAGATAAGAGTTGCAGTTTCTGCCTGTCTGACGAAGAGTTGGCTGAGATAGCGAAGGTAGGCATTCGGCTTGAAACGCACTTCGGCCAGCCGCAGGACGTGGAATGGGCGATCGACAGCGACCTGTCTTTTCCGCATAATGTCATCCTCCTGCAGACGAGGAACGAGGTGATGGCGAAGAAGAAAGATCCTGTTGATCAATTGCTTGACCTGATGGTGACCCGGTTCGTAAAGGCATGACAAAAAACTGTTGCAGAATGCTGCTCGCTGGATGAAAATGGGGAACAGAAACCCACAACGATCAGAGCCTGCGGGGTCGATATGAAAACGGTACCGGGCAGAGGAGGTGAACACGGAAAAGAAAGTAAGAGACGCGTTGAAACCCGAGACTCCGGGAAAGTTGCTTAGTGAAGCAACATGTGGCTTGGGTTTGCCGGGGGAGCGTGTGACTGGAGCCGGGAGGCTCGGCAACGACTCTAAACCCTGGAAGGCCTAAGCCTTCTAGGGTAAAAGAAAAAAGGAGGAGGGGGGATTATGAAGTACTACCAAAAATTAACAATTCTGTTAGGCTTAATCTGGGGATTCATAGCGATCCAGCGGATCGTCATCGCCATTATCATGCCTGCAATCCAGGCGGACATGAAGTTCACGTATACGGATGTGGGCATGATCATATCGATCACGGGCCTCATCTGGGCCTTTGGCACCATCATATGGGCAAGTATCGGTGACCAGTACGGGCGCCGCCCGGTCATTGTCGGATGTGCCATCCTCGCTTCCGTCTTCTCCTGGGTGACCGGGATGGTCCACACGCTCGGCGGCATGCTGACTGTCCGGGGAGTCCTGGGATTCTTCGAGGGAGGTCCCTGGGGTCCCGCTCTTTCAACGGTAGGGGAAGAATCGCCCGACGAGAAGAGGGGGATGATGGTTAGTTTCATCCCCGGCAGTTTCTTTCTCATCGGCGTATGCCTGGGACCTATGCTCGCGGTCTGGCTCTTGACTCACTATGGGTGGCGGCCTGTGTTCTATGTCATATCCATACCCGGTGTCATCCTTGCCATAATCGCCGCGTTTGTTATGCATGAGCCCGCTTCCGTTGCGGCGGTCATCAAGGCACGTAAGGCCGGTGAGAAGAAGGTCGTATACGATCAAGGACACAAGGTGAAACTGAGCGATGTGCTCAAATATAAGAACGTGATTATCTCGACTATCAACAGTGTGCCCGTCATGGCCTGGCTCTGGATCTACAGCGGCTTCTCTGCGTTGTTTCTTGCCAAGGTCCACAACATGAGTATGGAGGGCATCGGCCTTGTTATGTCTGCTTCGGGCATAGGCGGATTCCTCGGTATGGTAATGATGGGTCGGCTATCGGACGGCATGGGGCGTAAGGCGGCCATGATCCTCTCCGGGCTCCTCTGTTGCCTCTCCGGTCTGGCGATCATCGCGATGCCGGTCGGGGCTTCTCTAGGCGGCTTCTGCATACTTTTCTTCTTCTGGGGCATGTTCGGTGGTGCTGTCTTCCCGCTTTACCTGGGCACCTTGCCCGCGGAAAGCGTGCCGCCCGAGTTTGCAGGAACGGCCATCGGTGTGCCCACGGCAGTTGGTGAAGTTATTGGCGCAGCCATCATGCCGACGATTGCAGGCGCCCTTGCCGACATGTTCAACCTTTACGCTCCCATGTGGATGGCAGCAATAAGTGGATTGCTGATCATGCTCGTCTCCCTGGGATACGTGGAAACGGCGCCGAGGAAAGTGGCAAGAATGAAGAGCAAACCGACGCGCGATGACCATCTGCTCAAACCCTTCAGGGGTAAGAGCCGAGTCGCAACATAGCAGGCCTGTGTCTCTTATACCGATTTGCATTCGAGCGGACGACCCAGCCTTTGGCCGGGTACCCCGGGCGGCAACGAGGAGCCCCACCCGCAAGCGGGTACCCGGGCGTACTCAGAAGTACGTCGAGGAGAGCGATAGCGAAGCATCCTGTAAGGACGCAGCGACAACGAAGGTATACACTTGAAGGCGAATTGGTATTTTTAAGCCGCGGGAGGGTGCCGGGATGACCGGCACCTATCAAGCATGGAGGGGGGAAGCATGTTGAAGGATGCCTATGATCTGAGTTTTTACGAGTTCGATGAAGAGAGGGACCCGAAGGTGTACGGGGTGCTACTCTGTGATGTCGTGCATGGAAGGCCGCCCATGAAGCCCGCGTACATGGGCATCGGCTGGTACTGGTACTACCATGGTGTCCGTTACGGCGCGGCAAGGCTGTGCTTGCCGACGACACACGGCTGGGACTCCCGGTTCATCAATGGGTATCCGTACATCACGGCCATCCGGACGACACCCGAAGAGGCAGAAGCCCGCGAGCCGATATTCAGGGAGAGGATAAAACCGTTTCTCGAGAATTTCGACGGCGTCTGGGACCCTCTGAAAGCAGACTTGCTGAAGACCTATAAGGCGGCCAGGGAGTCACGAGGCCTCAAAGAGTGGGATGATATAAAGAAGCTGAGCAATGACGAGCTCCTTTCCTTCTTCCTCGATTTTGTGTATGTGATAAACAGGAAGGAAGGGGAAACGCACTTCATCATGCTGATGGCCGCGTACTACATAAGCGGCTTGTTCCAGGAGATGTGGCGGTCAATGTTCGGTAAAGAGGCGGGGATCGACCCGAAATTTCACAGGCTGATGTCGGGTTTCGAGTCCATGGACGTGAGCTTTACCCGGGAGCTCTGGCAGCTCGGCAGGAAGGCGGTAGAGCTGGGTCTGGAGCAGGCGTTCAAGACAACCGAGGATGCGAAGGTGCTTGATGCGCTCAAGGCGACGGAAGCAGGCAGGAAGTGGTCCGCGGCATACCACGAGTTCCTGTTGGAACACGGGTGGAGAGCGGACCGGCAACATGCGTATGACTTCCCGACATGGATCGAGAAGCCGAGTGTAGGCATAGCCCGGATAAAGGTCCTGATGTCGGAACCGATCTTCCCGTTCGACGCGCACCGCGAACGTGTAAACAGGGAGCGGCAGGAAGCGGAGAAAGATGTCCTGGCAAAAGTGCCCGAAGGGCAGAGAGCGGCATTCGGCCTCCTCATGAAAGCTGCCCAGAAGGGGGGCTACTGGAGTGAGGACCACGGCTACTACTGTGATCTTGCCGTGGGTGCGATGGGCAGGTGGATCATTACCGAGTTCGGAAGACGGTTCGCGGAGGCCGGATGCATCGATGACCCTGAGGACGTGCACTACCTCCATCCGAACGAGATACGGAAGGCGGCGATTCCCATGGGCAGGATCAACCTCCGCCCGTACGTAGAGCGCAGGAAGAGTGCACACAAGCGGAACCTGGAGATAGAGCCGGCTCCGTTCTACGGCGATATCAGCCAGGCGCAGGATATAGTGCGAAGCGACCCGACCCTTTCCGTGTCGACGCAGATTCCCATCGTGAGGGAAGAGTTGAAGGCAGACCTGTACGGGGCTGCGGCTGCACCCGGTGTGGTGGAAGGCGTCGCACGGGTCATCATGAGTCCTGACCAGCTCTACCAGGTGCAGCCGGGTGAAATAGTGGTGGCGCCCGGTACCTCGTCGTCATGGACGGTGGTTTTCAGCGTCATCAAGGGGCTCGTGAGCGACGGAGGCGGTGCGCTTTCGCATCCCGTGATCATGGCCCGTGAGTTCGGCGTTCCTTGTGTCTCCGGCTGTGTTGAGGGCACACAGAAGATTAAGACAGGCCAAAGGATACGCGTGGACGGCGACCAGGGGGTTGTATACATCCTGGACAAGTAAGTGGTACACTTTCTGCGCGAAGAAGCTTAATAGGAGCGAATAGCACCGACTGCATTGAAGGACAGCATCCGCACGTGGGGTATCCGGGCTATTAGCCGGGACGAGGATTGAGAGCGCCCGGGTACCCCGCCGGCACATTTCCGGACATCCTGCGGCGTCTTGGGGTGAGATAATAGATCGTTAACTGAAGAATCCCACGCGTTGCTGAAACGTTTATTCTATAAAGGAGGCATGGCCATGGAAGAAGCACGTACCCCCGAGGTGTTGGGAGAGCTGATCGAAGAAAGGGCGAACAGGTTAGGAGATAAACGCTTTCTCCGTTTTAAGGATCAGACCTTCAGCTACCGGGATATGGACCGTTTTGCAAATCGATGCGCTAACGCATTCAAGGATCTGGGCGTGACCAAGGGCGATACGGTCAGTATCATGCTTGCCAACTGTCCGGAATTCATACATCTCTGGTTCGGGCTCGCGAAAATCGGAGCCGTGGAAGTTCCGGTAAACACGTCATACAAGGGCGAATTCTTACGCCACATCGTCGATCAGTCCGATTCGAAAATCTTTGTGATCGGCAGCGAATTTCTGGATCGCCTGAAACTCATAGAGCAGAGCCTGACCAAGCTCCAAAAAGTGGTGGTCGTGGGGGGCTTCACCAAAGAACAGGCTGCCGCGTCCTCGGTCCCGATGATAAGCTTCGAAGAATTCTTCAATGCTTCTGAGAATCCTGTCGACATCAAGATCCTTCCTTCGGACCCCTTAAGCATCATCTATACGTCCGGGACAACCGGTCTGTCCAAGGGGGCTTTAGGTCCCCACAGGTTTTGGGTTGTGGTGGCTCAAAAAATGCTTGAATGCCGCGAGGGCGGGAAAGACGACATCTTCTTCACATTCCTTCCGCTGTACCACTTCAATGCCCAGTGTCTTACCACGATGACCGCCCTGATCGCTGAGGCGGAAATGGTGCTCTCCGATAAATTCAGCGCATCCCGTTTCTGGGATGAGATCCGTAAGTACAAAGCGACCCAGTTCAACTATCTCGGGGCGGTGATACCGATCCTGGCCAAGCAGTCACCCAAGCCCGACGATCTCGACAATCCGGTCCGTGTCGGCTTTGGCGCAGGATGCCCTCAGGCTGTGATGGATGAGGTCGAGAAGAGATTCGGGTTCAAATGTCTGGAAGGATTTGGGATGACCGAAATAGGCATCCCAATTCATGTCAGGGTTAACGACAGAAGGCCGGGTTCGTGCGGAAAGGTTCTCGATATCTATGAGATAAAGCTGGTTGACGATGAAGACAATGAAGTGCCTGTCGGAGAGCCGGGGGAGATTATATTCCGCCCGCGGGAGCCGTTCACCATGATGCTGGGATACTACAATATGCCGGAGAAGACCCTGGAGACCTACCGCAACCTCTGGTTCCATACGGGAGACCTTGCCAAGAAGGATAAAGACGGCTATTTCTATTTTGTCGACAGGAAAAAGGATGCGCTCCGTAGAAGGGGTGAGAACATCTCTTCCTTTGAAGTGGAAAGGGCCATCAATACACACCCCAGCGTTCTTGAGTCGGCGGCTGTCGCGGTTAAGTCCGAACTCTCGGAAGATGAAGTGAAAATATGCGTCGTCCTCAAGCCCGGCGCTACGCTGACCCCTGAGGAACTGATCAAACATGCCAATGATAGAATGCCTTACTTTGCGGTGCCCCGATACGTGGAGTTTATGGAGAGCCTCCCGAAAACACCGACAGAACGCGTCCAGAAGTATCTGCTGAAACAGGCGGGTGTCACGCCGAATACCTGGGACAGGGAGAAAAGCGGGGTCGAGGTAACAAGATAGCCGGAGGCGTTGCATGGAGGAAGGAGGAGGAACAATGGCAGGCATTACATCGATAGGCGCCTATATCCCCATGTACAGGCTTGATCGGCAGGAGATAGGCAGAATGTGGCGCACAAAGGGGAGCGGCGGGGAGAGAGCGGTAGCCGGCTATGACGAGGATGCCGTGACTATGGCTGTGGCCGTGGCCCAGGATTGCGTGCGACGAAGCAATAAGCAGGTAGACGGACTCTATTTTGCCACTACTACGGCCCCCTATAAGGAGAAACAGAGCGCGGCCATCATAGCGAGCGTGCTCGACCTGGACAGAAGATGCGGTACCGCTGATTTTACCAATACACTGAGGGCTGGAACGACTGCGTTGAAATCAGCTCTCGATGCAGTAAAAAGCGGCTCAGCTGGCGAGATAGCAATTATTGCCTCGGACTGCCGGCCCGGCGCGCCGAAAGGGAGATTTGAACAGATACTTGGGGACGGGGCCGCTGCGCTCACGGTAGGGTCAAGCGATCTCATTGCAAGCGTTGAAGGCAGCTATTCTATTTTTAGTGAGTTTACCGACATATGGAGAACCGAAGCCGATGCCTTTGTAAAATCGGGAGAGGGGCGGTTTATTGACGAGGTCGGCTACATGCCCTTGATGCAGGAAGCCATTTCAGAGCTGATGAAGAATTCCTCTCTGAGCGCGGGCGATTTCTCGAAAGCAGTCTTCTCGGCGCCTGACGTGAGGCAACATGCGGATCTTGCGAGAAAGCTTGGGTTCGAGGCATCCCGGGTCCAGGACCCCCTCTTTACCCTGATTGGCAATACCGGGACTGCGGCCGCACTCATGATGCTGGTGGCTACCCTGGAGGAAGCGAGCCCCGGGGACAGAATTCTGTTTGCTAATTACGGCGACGGGTGCGATGCCTTTATACTCCGTGTAACCGAAGAGATAGCCAGAATACGGACTAAACCCACGATGAAAGAGAGGCTGGAGAGAAAGAGATTCATAGATTACGGGACCTATCTCAACTGGCGCGACCTCGTGCCATTCGAGGCGTCGAGTCTTCCCGAACGCGCCGAACCTTCGCTCGCCAGCCGGTGGAGAGAGCGGAAGGTTATTTCACTTCTGAACGGCGTGAAATGCAAAAAATGCGGAACTCCGCAGATACACCCGATCGGACAAACCGTGAGAATCTGCGTTGCTTGCCAGTCGAAAGATGCGTTCGAGGAGTACAAGTTTTCTGACAAAAAGGGCAGACTCTTCACGTATGCCGTGGATCAGCTGCAACCCACAAAAAATCCTCCCGGTCTCAACGGTGTTATCGATTTCGATGGAGGCGGCAGGTTGATCTGCGAACTGACCGATTACGACCTTGACAGGGTGAAAATAGATATGCCGGTAGAGATGACGTTCAGAAGACTCTTCCAGGGTAAAGGGATAGTCAATTATTTCTGGAAGGCGAAACCTATCGAAGGCTTTTAACCAAAGCTTTTCATGGGTCCTATATAGGTCGTATTCGACTTATTGGACCTATTTCAGAAAAAGGAGTTCAGGATGGAAAGCATCAGAGATAAAGTCGCCATAGTGGGCATGGGCTGCACGAAGTTCGGAGAACGGTGGGACGTGGGCGTGGAGGACCTTCTCGTTGAGGCGGCTTACGAAGCGTTTCAGGATGCGGGGATAGAACCGAAGGATATTCAGGCGGCCTGGATAGGCACGGTTTTTTCAGGCATAACAGCGCTTACCTTATCTCCCCTGGGGCTCCAATACATCCCTATGACGAGGGTCGAGAACATGTGCGCCACGGGCTCCGAGGCCCTCAGGGCGGCGAGCTACGCCGTGGCCGCGGGTGTATGTGACATAGCGCTGGCCATCGGCGTGGAGAAGCTCAAAGATTCCGGGCTGACCGGGGTAAAGGGTCCGGCTATCGTTGGTGATAACCCTGATGGGAGCTCAGGCATTGGCTCCGGATACAGTGCGCCTGCTTCCTTCGCGTATCTCGGAACACGATATTTCCATCACTATAACCTGGGTCCGGATGAAGGCAAGAGGCTTCTTGCGGAAATAGCGGTGAAGAATCATTACAATGGCAGCCTGAATCCCAAGGCCCATTTCCACAACAGGCTGACCGTCGAGCAGGTGCTGAAAGCGCCTATCGTAGCGTGGCCTCTTGGCTTATATGATTGTTGTGGCGTAAGCGATGGCGCGGCTGCGGCCATAGTCACTCGGGCGGATATGGCGAAAAACTTCAGAGCCGATCCCGTCTACATCAAGGGCCTGGCAATCAGTGTCGGGGCCAGGCAGGGTTCGATGCGGCAGGATTACGATTATGTGCATATTGAAGAGAACGTCCTTGCTGCCAGGAAAGTCTACCAGGAGGCGGGGATAAAAGACCCGCGAAACGAGATAAGTATAGCCGAGGTACACGACTGTTTCACGTGTCATGAGCTGATACTCTATGAGGACCTGGGATTCAGCGCGAGAGGGAAGGCCAGAGAGGACATAGACGGCGGAACGTTCTCATTGAAAGGCGAGCTGCCTGTAAATACCGACGGCGGACTAAAGTGTTTTGGCCATCCGCTTGGCGCCAGTGGTCTCAGGATGATGTATGAGGTATATCTGCAGCTTCAGGGCAAGGCCGGCCCGCGTCAGGTCAAGGATCCTCGGTTGGGACTGACACATAATCTCGGAGGAAACGCAGGCATGGGTGTGGCAAGCTGCGTTGTTGTAGGCAATGAAAGGACGAAGTAAGGGTCACGGGGCATGGGTCACGGGTCCAGATAAAATTCGGAAAGATAAAGAGAGACGGGCTGGCGTCTGGTTGACCCAGTCTTTGCATCCTTTGAGTCGTCACCCCGGTAGAAACCGGGGTCCAGAGCGTAGGCAAGGCAGACAGATGAGGGATGATACATCATGGATCTGGAGAAGTTGAAGGTCAAGATACCCCCGGCGCACACTGCTCTTCTTGTCATCGACATGCAGAAGGACTACTGCTGTGAAGGCGGGGCATTCGACAGGAGAGGCTTTGATATAGCGCCCGCGCAGCGGCTCGCACCGCGGCTCAGCCGGTTTCTGGAAAAGGCCCGGCCCTTCCTCAGATCCATCGTCCACCTGAAAATGACAAAGGTGCCCGGCCTTCTTTCGGAAGCGGCGCAGGAACATTACGCAAGGCAGGGCATAGAGAGAAAATACGATCCGGCTTATGGAGAATTCTACGGAGTTATCCCGCTGGAGGGAGACACCGTGATACCGAAGTACAAGTACTCCGGCTTCGTTTCAACGTACCTCGATCAGTTTCTCCGGGCGAACCTTATTACAACCCTTATCGTCACGGGAGTGGCCACAAATGTCTGCGTAGAGTCGACCGCACGGGACAGCTTTATGCGTGATTATCAAGTCGTCGTTCCCGCAGATCTGACTGAGGGTACAAGCCCTGAGGCCAAGGAATGGTCGCTCAAGAGCATCGACATGTTCTTTGGCGAGGTTGTGGAGTCTCAGGATCTGCTGACCTGCTGGGAACTATAGAGGAGGCTCAGGTAAAGACCAAGATCAAGGTTGAGGAAAAAGAAAAAGCAGGTTGAGGAAAAAACAAGGACGAAGGCTGAGGATATACCAAGAAAAGGCTTCTTCACCTTTGCTTTGGTCTTTACCTCAACCTTCGCTTTAGTCTTTACCTAAACCTTGACCTAGTCGTCTTACTTGACCGGCACGAAGGCGTCTCTTCTATTTTGAGACCAGCACGCCTCGTTGTGCTCGGTGCATACGGGCCTTTCCTTTCCGTAGCTGATCGTATCGAGCATCTTCCCGTCCACGCCAAGACCGGTAAGGTAATTCTTCGCGGAATCCGCTCGCTTCTGACCAAGCGCCAGGTTGTAATCCACCGTGCCTCTCTCGTCACAGTTTCCTTCTATCCTTACCTTGGTGTCGGCATTGGCCTTGAACCAGTCGAGGTTCTTCTTCAGCGTGTCCGCATCCCCTGGCCTGATACTATACCTATCAAAGTCAAAGTAAATATTGTTCAGGCCCGGAACTGCTGCTGCAGGTGCGACAGGCGGCGGTGGTGGTGGGGTCACCACAACGACCTCTTGTTTCTTTTCCTCAACCACAACCTGCTGTTGTTCCGGTGGTTTTGGCGGAGGAGCCTCGCCCTTCTGGGCCTGTATGAAACAGCCGCATCCTGCGAGGGAAAATGCCAGGATGGCAAATAACAACAACATACCACTTGTTCTAGCTTTCATAATCGCATACCTCCCGAAAATAGAATTGGTTGGAGCACTGATACCTTATGATAACTTAATGTAAGTCGCATCGACAGCGGCGTCAACCCGGATAGCTACGAGTTTCGTTATTTTGTTTTCAAATACGCCCCGTGCGACTTGACGCAAGGCCGCGCGAGCATTAGTTAATTAACAGCAGCTTTTTTCGTGCGCTTGCATTTATGATATCCGCTTGAGAAGAGGGGGTAGAACGTGACCCGTAAGATAACATCTGGATTGAAAAGCATTTTTCTTTCGGTTTTGTTCTGCCTTCTTTTGACTGCTGTTGCAGCCGCTGGGCTTAAGGATCAGGTCTTAGAAAAAATCCTGCCTAACGGTTTGAAAGTGATTCTCCTGGAAAACCATAAAGCGCCGGTCATCACGTTCCAGGTCTGGTACCGGGTTGGATCACGCAACGAGCAGTGGGGAAGAACGGGCCTTTCCCATATGCTGGAACATATGATGTTCAAGGGGTCAAAGAGGTTCAGCGCCCAGGAATTCACCAGGTTGATCGCTGAAAATGGGGGAAACGACAATGCGTTTACCTCTGAGGATTTTACGGCATATTTTGAGAACATGAGTTCAGAAAAGGTACAGGTGCTGATAGATCTTGAATCGGACCGGATGCATAACCTCGTGCTGAGGGACGAGGACTTCCAGACCGAACGGATGGTGGTGATGGAGGAGCGCAGGATGCGAACAGAGGACGATCCTCAATCGTATCTCATGGAACAGGTGCAGGCAACTGCGTTCCAGACTTCCCCCTACCATTGGCCTACGATCGGGTGGGAGCAGGACATAGATCGGTTTACCCTTGAAGATCTGAAATCATACTACGGGACCTACTACAATCCGGTCAACGCCATTCTTGTCGTGGTGGGAGATTTCCGGAAAGAAGATCTCCTGCCCAGGATCGAAAAAGCGTTCGAAGCTATCCCAAAGGGCGCTGCGCCTGATCAGAAGAAGGATATAGACCCGTCGCAGACGGGAGAACGAAGCGTCTATGCAAGAAGAGAAGCAGAGCTTCCGTACCTCGTCATGGCCTATCACGTTCCGAACCTGCGCTCTTCGGACAGTTATGCGCTGGAAGTCCTGGCGGCCCTGCTTTCCGGCGGGAAAAGCTCCAGACTCTACCGGAGCCTTGTTCAGGAAAAGCAGCTCGCGCTCTCGGTCGATGCTGATAACTCGCTGCTTTCGAGAGACCCAAGCCTCTTCACGCTTTCGGCCCAGCCCCTTCCGGAAAAAGATGTTATCGAGGTAGAGAAGGCGCTGAATGAGGAGATCGAACGCCTTCGGAAAGAGCCGGTCGACCGGAACGAGCTGGACAAGGCCAGGAACCAGCTGGAAGCTGCTTTTGTCTACGGCCAGGCATCACTCTTCTATCAGGGCATGCTTCTGGCCCAGCACGAAATTGCTCTCGACTGGAGGAGCGTCGATGACTACATCCCTTCAATAAGGAAGGTTACGCCGGAGGACATCCATCGGGTCGTGAACCTCTATCTCACGGCCGACAACCGGACCGTGGGCAGGCTCATTCCGCTGCCGCCGCAGGAGGGAAAGCCGGCACCGAAGGAATCTCCTCCTCCGGGACGAATGATCAGGTAGGGAGGCTATATGATCGAGAGAATAGCGAAAGCGGCAAGGGTCCTGATCATTTCCGTCCTCGTGTTTCTTGCGGGTGTGTGGATCACGCCCGCCCGGGCAGGATCGATGCCCCCTGTTCAACGCGTCGTTCTGCCGAATGATCTCGTTCTCCTCGTGTCTGAGGAACACTCACTCCCCTTTGTCGTATTTCAACTGCTGGTGGATGCAGGGTCCAGAATTGATCCGGCAGGCAAAGAGGGTCTCGCGAACCTTACGGCAAAGGGTTTGCTGCTCGGTACGTCCAGACAAAACGTCACTGCCATGAACGAGGCACTCGATTTCATGGGGGCTTCCCTGAACTCTTCAGCGGGCCAGGATTACGCGGTTGTGGGGCTGCAAGTTCTGAAGAAGGACATGGAGAAGGGATTCGGCTTCTTCATGGACGCGCTTACAGCTCCTGTTTTTCCCGAGCAGGAGATCCAGAAGGAAATAAAGAAGATTGTGGGTGCCATCCAGTCAGCAGATGAACAGCCGATGGCCCTTACAGAGAAGACGTTCCGGAAGACGCTCTTTCCGCAGAGTTCTTATGGCCATCCCGCGGAGGGAACCCGGGAATCCGTCTCCAAGCTATCGGCGGGAGACGTCTCGCAGTTCTACCGTACTTTCTACCGCCCGAACAGCGCCATTCTTTCGATCGTCGGGGACATTACCGTTGAAGAAGTGAGAACAAAGCTGATTCCCGCGCTCGCCAAATGGCCTGCGACCCGAGTTGAGGCGTTGCCCTTTAACGCGAGCTACGCGAAAGGACCTCAAACGATAACCATTAACCGACAAATTACCCAAGCCAATATTGTTCTGGGCGACATCGGCGTGAGGCGAGACCACCCCGATTATTATAGTCTCTCCGTCATGAACTATATTCTGGGAGGAGGAGGCTTCGGATCGCGGCTAATCGAGGAGATCCGGGTTAAGAGGGGTTTGGCCTATTCGGTGGCAAGCTTCTTCGATGCGGAGAAATACCAGGGTTCGTTCCAGGTTGTCATGCAGACGAAG
>JADGQN010000321.1 GCA_017881765.1 Syntrophobacterales bacterium
AATGTCTGGAAGATCTGGTATCCAATATCTCCCAGAATTCGTAATCTTCAACTCTTCTGCCGGCAGGACCTCTTGATTTGAAGAATGGCCAGTCATCTCTTCCACCTGCCTCATGAATAAGAGCCAGTTGTGTCGACATCAACATTCCCGTTGAAAATGATGTAGCACCCGAGACATCGCCGGGAGGAAGAATATCTTGAAGATCAGGGGCTGATTTCACTCCGTGTGCTGTGGATTACGATTCACTGTCCAACCACGCCCGATGGCTTCTACGTAACGCCACGTGCGGACCCGCATACGGGGTGGTTGTGGGGATGGGCGATTAAAGGCCGACCGTTACCCGATCAGGGTGGTCTATCATTTCTTCAGTGTTTCCTCAAGAGCTGTCTTCCTGTGCTGAAGCGTATCCAGTCTTTTCTTGAGTTCGGCTGTCTCCTTTTTGATCTTCCGCAATTCCGTCTGGTTCTTGACCTTCATGAGATAGGCGGTTCCAAGTTGCTCAGCTATGTACTTTTCGAGTTGGCTTCTCAAGACTCGGAGGTACGGGTTTCCCCAAATGGACCCTTCCCGGTATTCAAGCTTGTCCGCCTCAATGCCGGTGATGATAAAGTCGCGGCTGACGCCGTACTCGTCCTTAGCGGTTACCTCACTGAGCGTGGCCCCCTTGCGGTTCCATTCACCATACTCCGCCATTTCGTCCTCTATTCACCCAACATAGAGTCCGCAGTCGGTCTGGGCGGGAGGACTGCCTGGTTCGGCGCTCTCATCTTTTTCTCCTCTTGCTGAGCATTCCTATGATGCGGGCGTGTTCCTTCAGATAGTCGTAGTGGGCTGCAATCTCCGCTATGTTGCTCTCGTCACATTGTAGCGCTTCATCCGGGTGCTTCTCTCCTGCGATTGCAAGTGCCTTTGTTATCGTGTGCCCCTGATTCAGTGCCTCAACCACCGCGTCATCGTACACTGTCTCGCTGGGAGTGCGAGAGCCTATGAGTTCAGATGCACGATCGAGGTATGCCTTTAGTGCTTTGTCCATAGTTCCGTCTCTTTCACTGAACACCGGGGGTCACCGGAAGGCAGGCGCCATTAGCCGATTCGGTGATCATCCATCCTCAGGAAACGCTTCATAATAGTCATCACAGAGCATGTCGTGATAACCCCACCCGATGTTTGAAGATGAAGTCATGATTGCGTCCAGCCTGCCTCGGAATGTTTCCCGTTGCTCTTCCGGAAGGCTGAGGACTTTGTCTATAGCCCGACGGTACATTCGGTTCAGGGCGTCATAGAAAGCCTCATCTATGTCGCCAAAATCCAGTGTAAACTTGTTTCCGCACTCTACAAAGAAGGTCATCAATTCCGCTTCGCCGAGGGGGTCTCCCACAGCCTTGGAATAGCTGCTGATAGCTTTCTTAGCTTTCGAGACTTCGATTGGTTTGTTGGTGTAAACGTCCGGGTACATGCAGGCACTTATCGTCTTCTTGTACGGAGCGAGCGTGTCGCCGCCAACGGCGAACCGGGCATGGAGAAATGCCTGGTTTTCCTTGGATAAGCAATAAAGGTCCGAGACCAATTTGATTAACTGCTTCCCTTCCAGGCTGGCCACTGCTGCCTTCACATCTGACCATCTCTGACTATTGGATTTTCGCTTTGCTCCCAGAATCATTCTCCTTTATTCTTCACCGAACTTATGGGGTGAAGGTCCCGTACGAGAATCAAGGGCGTCGGACACGCGCTTGCATCAATCCCGGTACTTCCCGTCACCGCAGATAGACGGCCCATTCCCCATTGCTTACCAAATAAAATCCTTCGTGGCAAGCGAAAAATGGGATACGAAGGAGGAAGCAACGAGTTACGTATAGCAGGAAGTTAGCCTCGGCTCCTAGCTCTCATCCACTGGCAAAGAGCTAGGTAACTCAATCCCCTATATGAAGATTGTATCGTCAAAATAGGCTACAATTCCCGGCGTAGGAGGTGCACGATGATTCTGATCGAGGAATGGCTGATAATACGCAATCTCAAGAGGAACCATCCGGATATGGGCACACGGAAAATCGCACAGTTCCTCGGAAGATCGCGAGGCGCGATAAGAAAAGCACTGGCTTCGGGATATTACCGCAGGTATAGCCGGGACGGTTGCGTTGCGGCCTTTGCCGAACCAGTTATCGTTCTTCCAAATACGGAAACAGGGGGATCCATGGCGAGAAGAAATATCCTCATGAACCGGATAGTAGACGGAATCTATCAATGGTACAAGGGCAGCTCCGCGCAAGAGGTCAGTCGATCGTTGGGGATGGATCGAAAGACCTTACGCAAGTATCTCGTAATGGCAAAACAATGCGGACTTGATCGAACACATCCTCTTCCTGACGAATACAAACTGACCCAGAAGCTGGAAACACTTCGGCGGGTGACCTACGATGTTCCCGCTATGAATGCGCTTGATAAGCTTAGGGGCGACATCAAACAGTGGCTGGCCGATCCTTCAATAACCGTCAAGAAGATATGGCGGCTTGCCGCCGAGCGCGGAATCACCGCGGGATACACCTCGGTGAAACGCTATTTGAGGGCGCAATTCCCCTTCGGGATTCCGGAAGTGACCGTGCGCATCACGACAACCCCAGGGTACATCGGGAGAAGAATCCAGGAAGAGGTAGCCGAGAAGGGTCTGGATACTTACATCACCAGCGAGCACCGCACTTACAGAAGAGAGCGCAACGAGAAGGATAACGTATGGATGCGACGGCTCTTGCAGGGCGATATGAGTTTCGACGAACTGTCTCGGGATATCGGGGACCCGATCCCTCCGGGTGACACCGCCAAACTATATGAGTGTGCGCTATGCAGGCCAATAAGGTACCGGAACAGGGCACTATCCGTCTTGTCGCTCCTCAAGGGGATATCTCAGCGCAGGATCTCTGAATACCTGCTCATTGCCCGCAAGTCCGTGAATAGAAGCTACACGACATACAAGACCCAGGGGGTACAATCGATCGTTTCGGACAAGGGGAAAAGGCTGCTTAGGCAAGACGATCCAGTTTACGTAGACAAGGTGTTCTCAATTCTGCACTCGCCTCCTTCGTCCTTCGGGTTCACCCGAACTTCATGGAGGCAGGAGGATATCAAGAAAGTGCTCGCGGATAGTCAAATGCCTTTGTCGAGGACGGACATAAGGAGCATCATCAAGAAGTCGGGGTTCAAATACCGCAAGGCGAGGACCGTTCTTACCAGCAACGACCCGAAGTACCAAGCAAAGCTACAGGACATCAAGAACATTCTCGCAAATCTCGGGCCAAGGGAGAAGTTCTTCTCCATAGACGAATACGGACCCTTCGCCGTCAAGTTGCAGGGCGGAAAGTCCCTGGTGCCCCCAGGAACAATCAAGACCGTGCCTCAGCGGCAGAAAAGCAAGGGCAGCATCATCCTTACCGCCGCCCTTGAGCTCTCCACGAACCAAGTGACCCACTTTTACTCTAGAAAGAAGAATACCGCTGAGATGATCAAATTGCTGGACAACCTCATCACAAAGTACGCAGATGAAGAGTGCATATATTTCTCATGGGACGCCGCTTCGTGGCATGCGTCCAGGGAGTTGTATGAAAGGGTCGATATGGTGAATAGCGACGAATACAGATCAAAGACGAGGTGTCCCTTGGTAAGACTCGCACCCCTTCCGACCTGCGCCCAATTTCTGAATGTGATTGAATCGGTTTTCAGTGGCATGGCCCGGGCCATCATTCACAACAGCGATTATCAGTCTGTTGACGAATGCCAGGTGGCAATTGACCGCTATTTTGACGAAAGGAATCAGCACTACGAGGAGCACCCGAAGAAGGCAGGCAAAAGAATATGGGGGAAGGAAAGGGTCGAGGCTGCTTTCAAGGAAAGCAACAACTGCAAGGATCCGATGTATTGCAGATAGGCCCTGGCCTCCAGGTGTACGGGTAGAAACTTCACAAGGAGCAATCGTGTCCAACACAGTCCCCATTTCCAGGATCAAGCGATTGGCAGCGCTCCATGGCGCTGGAAAGAACCCATCGGTCGCCTATCTCGCCAGGGTCCTTGGCCTTTGTCGCGGCAGTGTTCGCAGGTACCGAAAGCTCATCGAAGCAAGCGGGCATTCCTTTGCATATTTTGCCACTATGTCTGAAAAAGAAATATGGAGAATCCTCAGACAACAGGCCGCAGAGAAAGAACCCACCGGACGCCAAGCCACGCTGTCGATGATTTTCCCTGAAATCCAGGGGCAGGTGCAGGATGGTTCGAAAAATTTGAAGCAAAGCTGGCTCCAATACAGAAAAACTCATCGAGACGGATACGAATACTCGCAATTTGTGCGTCTCTTTCAACTGTGGGGAAAACAGCGGGCAATGAAGACAACAGCGTGCGCCAAGTGGCATGTCGCTCACCTTCCCCAGGAAGACTTGTCCGCACTGAGAAAGTGGCGAAACTCCAACAATAGAACGAGGTGGGCCAAGGCGGTGGCCTTGATGGAGTCGTATAAAGGAGCAAACCTGGCAAGCCTGTGTGTAAAAATAGAAAAGTCACCCAGAATAGTGAAAAGGTGGATGGCGGCGTACGATCAGAAAGGCATTGCCGGCCTCGACACCGCGAGGAAGAGGCAGTCGCCGCCAGCGAAGCTCGCGGAAATGGACCAGAAGCGAGACCGGATCATAGAGATCCTCCACGAAACGCCACAGCTCCATGGAATAAACAGGGCTTCCTGGAGTCTGGATAGCCTTGTGCAGGCATACAAAGCGCAGTATAGCGAATCGGTAAGCATGTCCACCGTTTCGGATTACATCAGATCCGAGGGTTTCACGTTAAAGAAGGCGCGGCGTGTCCTGACAAGCCCAGACCCGGATTACCGGGAAAAGCTGAAGGAAATCACCTCGATATTGTCAAGCCTGAGGGAGGACGAAAAGTTCTTTTCGGTGGACGAGTTTGGCCCTTTCTCGGTGACGATACGCGGGGGAAGAACTCACACCGAGCGTGGCACGAACAGGGTCATTCCTCAGTGGCAAAAAAGTAAAGGGCGGATAATTCTGACGGCGGGTCTGGAACTCTCAACGAATCAGATCAGATACTTTTATTCGGAAAAGAAGAATACCGGTGAAATGATAAGACTCTTGGATATCCTGCTGCACGAGTATGCGGACCAGCGCTGCCTGTACCTTTCGTGGGATGCGGCTTCCTGGCACATATCGGCCAAGCTCAAGAAACGTGTCGCCGCGCAAAATAACATGGCCGACATGACACCGATACACGGGCCAATCGTCAAGCTCGCTCCCCTTCCTGCCTCTGCCCAATTTCTAAATGTCATTGAATCGATCTTCAGCGGCATGGCTAGGGCGGTACTCCACAACAGTGATTACCAATCCGTAGGCGAATGCAAAGAGGCGATTGACAGACATTTTGAGGAGAGAAACGAACATTATAGAAGAAACCCCGCACGAGCGGGAAAAAAGATATGGGGAAAGGAACTCGTTGAACCCTATTTCAGTCCCAGCAATAATTGCAAGGATCCCAAGTGGCGGTGAATGTTATTGGAACCATGACCGATCAGATATCTCGCCACAAACCGATTTACCATAACCTGTTGCAGGGATCTTCTCCGTGGTGCCCGCAAAGCGGCCAAACCGGCCCAAACTGTGATATATACTAACGGAGCGCAACGGGCAGCGATGACAGAAACGAAGGCTACTGAAATCACCGGCACGATCAAGAACATCACGTTCAG
>JADGQN010000055.1 GCA_017881765.1 Syntrophobacterales bacterium
ATGTTCACCTTTGGCCTTGTCGAGCTGGTCCGCAATCTCGTCCACTGGTATGAAGTCAATATCACGGGTACCGTGGGGAGGCTGATCGTTTCGGAGGACACGAACACCGTTTTCTACGCCATGGCGACCATCTTCCTGGCGGTCCTGATCACATCCTATCTCATCGGACGCTCCAGGTTCGGTCTGGCCTTGCAAAGCATAGGCGAGTCCGAGGAGGCAGCAGCCCATACCGGTATAAACGTCAACAGGGTGAAAGCCGTCACCTTTGCCGTGAGCGCCTTTTTCATGGGGCTTGCAGGCGCAACTATGTGCATGCGCTGGAGCTACATCGATGCCACGTCCGCCTTCAATGTGCAGTATTCTTTCATGCCTGTTCTCATGGCGATATTCGGGGGTGTGGGACACCTCTATGCGCCGATCGCCGGTGCGACCATTTTCTCTCTTCTCGAAGAGATACTGACAACGAAGTTCCCCTATTACTACATGCTCATTTTCGGTCTGACCATGCTGGCTGTCATCCTCTTCATGCCGCACGGCCTTGAAGGAGTGATAGAGAGGTTGAGGCTGCGAAGAAAGAGAGCTATCCCGCCTGTGGAGAAAACGTGAAGATACTGGAGGCAGAAGGCTTGAACAAACATTTCGGCGGCCTGGCAGCCACATCGCATGTCGATCTCGAGGTGCGCCAGGGTGAGATACTCGGGCTGATCGGTCCCAACGGGGCCGGTAAGACGACTCTGTTCAATCTGCTATCCGGCGCCCTGAAGCCCGATTCAGGTATGATACGATTTAAGGGCATTGATCTTGCCGGCTTGAAGCCCCATCAGATTTCCAGGATGGGAATTGCAAGGACCTTTCAATCGGTCAAGGTCTTTTCCAGGATGTCCGTTTTCAACAACGTACTCCTCGGTCACCTGTTCGGGAGAGGTCATTCGACGGCCTCCGGCGTTGCCCGGAAGGAGACCGCCGAGATTCTGAAGTTTGTCGAGTTGTCGGAACTTCATGATTTGCGGGCCACGGATCTGATACTGGCCAACCAGAAGAGGCTCGAGGTCGCAAGGGCCCTGGCCACCGATCCGGACCTTTTGCTGCTCGATGAAGTAATGGCAGGTTTGGCGCCCACCGAGATAGCTCAGGCCATGGAGCTGGTGAAGAAGATCCGCGACAGAGGGGTCACCATCGTCATGATCGAGCACGTTATGAAGGCGATCATGAGCATATGCGACAGAATAGTTGTCCTCCACCACGGCGAAAAAATCGCGGAAGGCACACCCGAGGAGATCGTCAGGAACAAGACAGTCATAGAGGTCTATCTTGGAGAATAAAAGCGTGCTTTCAGTGAAAGAAATAAGCACCTTCTATGGAAAGATCCAGGTCCTCTGGAACGTGAGCGTCGAGGTCAGACAGGGAGAGATCGTTGCCCTGGTGGGAGCAAACGGAGCAGGCAAGACAACGCTCCTCAATACCATATCAGGCATAGTGCGTCCCGCATCGGGTAGGATCGAATTTTGTGGCAGGCGGATAGAGAGAGAGGCGGCTGCGTCAATTGTGGAGCTGGGCATCACCCAGGTTCCGCAGGGTGGAAGGCTCTTCCCGGACATGACCGTACGAGAGAACCTTGAAATGGGCGCCTATCAGTCAAACGCCTGGAAGCACAGGAGAGAGACCTTCGAGCAGGTCTGTCAGATATTCCCCAGATTGAAGGAGCGGACAAGTCAGATCGTAAGCACCCTCAGCGGCGGTGAAAAGCAGATGGTGGCCATAGGGCGAGGCCTCATGTCAAAGCCTAAACTCTGTATGTTTGATGAGCCATCCTATGGTCTCGCGCCAAAGGCGGTATCAGAGATATTCAGGGTCATAAAGTCCTTGCCGGGGCAAGGGATCACCGTGCTGCTGATCGAGCAGAACGTCAAACAGGCGCTTGAGCTGGCCGACCGGGCATGCGTACTGGAGAACGGGCGGCTGACCCTGGAAGGGCCATGCTGCAATCTCATCGAACACGATCATGTGAGGAAGGCGTATTTGGGGCTGTAAAGATAGGGTCAAGGGTCATGGGTCACGGGGCCAGGGTCAAGCCTTGACGCGCAGTAAGTAGTGGACCCCCTCTCCCTATCCCTCCCCCTCGGAGGGGGGAGGGGACGGGTGGGGGTGAGCATTGAACGGTGGAACGTTAAACTTGTGTTGGACAAGGAGGCAAAAGCATGAGACTTGATGGAAAGGTGGCACTCATCACGGGAGGAGGCACGGGTATAGGCACTGCGATAGCAAAGCGGTATGTCGCTGAAGGAGCGAAGGTATGCATAACCGGTCGGCGCAAGGAAATGCTTGACGAGGTTGCTCAATCACTGCCCGCGGGCATGGTGGCGACCTGCTCGGGAGATGTGACGAAGTACGAAGATGCGCTGCGCATGGTCGATACGACACTCACATTCGGGGGCAGGCTCGACGTGCTGGTAAATAACGCAGGCATCGATCCGGGCGGAACCGTCGCCGATATAGATCCCGAGGTCTGGCGACAGGTTATTGACGTAAACCTGACCGGTCCTTTTCTCGTTATGAAGGCATCTATACCGCAGATGATCAAAGGCGGTGGTGGTTCTATCGTAAATATTTCTTCCCTCGGTGGCTTGCGCTGCCTGCCGGGTATGGCGTCATATTGCACATCAAAAGCGGGCCTCATCATGCTGACACAGCAGGCTGCGTTGGATTACGGGCCCGTAAAGATTCGATGCAATGTCGTCTGCCCTGGCGCTACCAGGACGAAGATGCTGGAGAACGCGCTCAGTCCGCTTTCAGAAGTGCTTCATACGGACGTGGATGGGGTCTTCGCCTGCATATCATCGAACGTGCCTCTGCGCCGGGTCGCAACTCCTGACGAAATCTCGGGCCTCTGCGTTTACCTGGCAAGCGATGAGTCATCGTTCATGACGGGCTCAGTGCTCCTGCTCGACGGCGGCGCGGCGATAGTCGATGTTTCAGGAGCGTCACTCACGAGCGCAGGTGTGAATTGGGGAGTATAACGTGAGTCGTACTGACCGCACATGAGAGCTCATGGATGGATTTCACTGTGAAAGAGCGCGCTGGCCTGCTTCAATTTCCCTGTTCGTACCCGCTCAAGGTCCTGGGGAAAAACACGAACGCGTTCCATGCAATGGTGAGTGCGGTCATTGAGAAGCATGTTGCCGAGGGCACTGAAATAACGTACCTTACCCGGGTCAGTTCGGGAGATAAATACATGTCCATAACAGCGACCTTCATCGCCCAAAGCCAGGCGCAGCTCAGCGCAATTTACGAAGAGCTTAACCAACATGAGCTTGTGCTGATCACTTTGTAGCCCTGAAGGTCTAGAGGAAGCCTCAATGCGATTCTCGTAGTCGCAGGAGAGTCAACCGGAATCACGTTCAGCTTCAAGGGAAAGGGGGAATTATGTCGCTGGTGACCATTGACCGGGAACGTTGCAAAAAAGACGGTCTTTGCGTCCGCATCTGTCAGAAGGTCTTCTCGCAGGAGGCGAAGGACTCAGTTCCCAGAGTCGCCCACGAAGGGTCGTGTAACTCGTGCGGTCACTGCGTACTCGTATGTCCCTCCGGGGCGATCCATCAGGTCGACTCCCCGCCAGAGAACGTGCATCCCGTACGGACCGATCTCATGCCTTCGTATGAACAGGTGCGGGAGATGATCGTGACGAGGCGCTCCATACGGACCTTTCAGGAACGGCCGGTCGAAAAAGAGATCATCGAGAAGGTGATCGACGCTGCCCGTTTTGCTCCCAGTCTCAAGAACACGCAGACCACGCAGTTCACGGTAGTCCAGGATAAGCCCCTGCTCCACGCCATAGCCTCCACCACCGCGGAATGGCTCGGCAAGGTGGCGAAGAGGCTCAAGAACCCTCTCTGGAGGAAGCTTTATATGCTACGCGGGGAAACGGATATTGAACAGGTCTTGCAATGGATCAATCAGCTCGATCTCATGGCGGAGAAGATGCGTCAGAAGGTTGATCTCGTTCTCTTCGGGGCCCCGCTCCTGCTGCTGTTTCACGCAGATGAAACAATGCGCTCTGCCGATGTGAATGCTACCCTCGCCCTCCACAACGCCACTATGCTCGCCTCCTCTCTCGGTCTCGGAAGTTTTTACACGGGGTATGTTGTGACGGCCTGCAGTCATGACAGGACAATACCGCGCCTTATAGAACTGCCGAAGAAACAGAGAGTCTATGGCGGGCTGGCCCTCGGATATCCTGCGATAAAGTTTTCGCGATGGATTGACCGGAAACCGGCTCAGGTTAAATGGATGTGACATTGATTCGCCTTCACTATCGATCATCAACCGGACTCCTCCGTTGTCATGGGAAAGCGAAACCTGTCAAGAAAAAGGGTCGGGATAAAATGACCAAGCAGTGAAAAAGATTGTGTTCACCGGGCTAGAAGGGTAGAGTTGATATCGGACGCAAAGGTCGCAACCCGATTGTCATTTCGAACGAAGTGAGAAATCTTGAGTCATGCCCTTATCAGGAACCTATTACGTGTACCTGCTCACCAACTGGAACAACAAAGTAATGTACGTCGGAGTGACCGGCAATCTTGAACGGCGGCTTTATGAACACAAACAGAAACTCGTGGTAGGATTCACGGAAAAATACAATGTCAACAAATTGGTCTATTTCGAAGAAACCAATGACGTAAGGGAGGCGCTGGAGAGAGAAAAAGAAATCAAAAAGTGGCGCCGAGAGAAAAAGGATCGTTTGGTGGAGACTACGAATCCGGAATGGAAGGATTTAAGCAAAGGGTGGGCTTGAGATGGTTCGGGGGCTAAGATTCCTCCCTTTGGTCGGAATGACAGCAGAATGGCGGACCGGAATTACAACAGTAAGGTGGACCGGAACTGTAAATGTTTGGTCTTCGTAACTAATCCAGGAGGAACATGGCGCCTTCAAGAGAAGCAGCTCTCGCTATCGTCGAGCAATACATCACCGACTGGAGACTGATACGGCACATCCTTGCCGTGGAAGCAGTCATGCGCGCGCTGGCGCAAAGGCTCGGCAGGGACGAGGAACGATGGGGGCTCGCAGGATTGCTCCATGACATCGACATAGAGCTGGTTGACCGCGACTTCACGATTCACGGCAGTAAGGCAGGCGCCATACTGGCGGAGCTCGGGGTCGACGACGAAATAATCGATGCCGTCACCATGCACAACGAATCGTGGCACGGCAGGGAGCGGACCAACGAGTTCCAGCGCGCCCTCGCATCGAGCGACCGGCTCACGTTTGTCATCATTTCTGTTGCGAGGGCGCTGCCCGATAAGATGATCAAAGGCGTGACGGTGGACGCGGTGATGGAAAGGCTTCACTCCGAAAAGTTCAAGACCATGCCCGAGTACGAGAATATCCTGGAATGTGAAAAGATCGGTATACCGCTTCCGGAGTTCGTCTCAATCTGCCTCGAGGCGATGAAGGCGAAGAGCGACCGCCTGAAAATGTAATCAATATCTCTACGGTCGCTTCATCTCAAAAATATCATTCACCCTACAGTAGAGCTGCCCGCCAAGGCGCCCGATGCTCTTCAGTCTGGTGATATCGATATCCTTACCGCTCCAGAGTTCGTCCGATGCATGGACGAGCACGACCTCGCCTATGATCAGATGGCCGGCCTGCGGCGACGGTGGAAGCTCAAGGATCTGAAACAATTTACACTCCATACTGACCGGCGATTCCGCCACCCTCGGCGCCTTTACGAGGTCACCCGGCACCGCCGTCAAGCCCGCTTCCTTGAACTCATCCACATCAGGCGGAAATTCCGCGGCAGTCCGGTTCATCGCTTCCGCCAGGTTTTCCGTCACTACATTGATCACGAATTCTTTCGAAAACTCGATGTTGACCAGCGTATCCTTCTTTCGCCCGTCTCTCTTCAATCCAACATGAAAGGAGACGAATGCAGGCTTGACGCCTGTTGAACAGAAGCTGCTATATGGAGCAAGGTTGAATACACCGTCCTCGCCGACGGTCGACACAAAGGCGATGGGGCGCGGGACAATAGCGCTCATCATCAGCTCGTGAGCATCCATTTTCGTCAACTCTCCAGGCACAATCTTCATGATCTCCTCCTTTTTCGCTGGACTAGTACCTACTTGCGTAAGTCCGCGCATTCTCATGTCGTCACCCCGGTGAAAACCGGGGTCCAGAAATCCTTGTAAAGACTGGATTCCGGCTTTCCTTACAGGATGCTTCGCTATCGCCGGAATGACGTAAAGGGCGACAACGTGGCCACGAACTTTGACAGGTAGGTACTAGCAATGATCCTGGCAAATTACAACAGGTAAATCTCCGGCTCCTTCCGCGCACGACAGTTCACGCTCAATTTTTCCATCCTCTCCCTTGCCGTTGCATCCTCGACAACTCTCGCCCCTTCCGGACAATCCTTGACACAGGCACAGCATAGAATACACATATTTCCATCGCTCACCACGCTATCATTTTGCAACGTGATCGCAGCCACCGGGCAGAACTCGACGCACTTTCCGCACGCGGTGCAGGCTCCTTTCCGCGTCACGGGAGTTACCCTTGACGGCTTCGCTCGTTCCTTATACGGAAAATTTCCAGGCACCTCCAACGAACGCGGTTCGGTATGCGTGCCCTTGTGCTCCATTTTCTCACGGACCGCCTTTCCGAACATCTTCGCCTTTCTTAGATCCTCCGCGTCGGGCCGTCCATTGGCAATCGGCAGTGTCTCGCCGGCAAACGAATGCTCGCCCACAAAAGCGGCTGCGGCAACAGGCGTGAATCCCGCCTCCGCAACAATGTTCTTCAGCTCCAGCAGTGCATCTTCATAGGCCCGGTTCCCATAGACGACAACTACAACGGCAGCACCGCCTCTGGTTTTCAATCGCTGCAGTCTCTTGGCTGCGCTAAGGGGAACCCGCCCGCTATATACAGGAGTGCCTATGATTACCAGTTCACCGCCTATCTCCTTAAGCTCTCCCGCATCAGTCCCGGCCGGGGTCAAATCAACGTGTTCGACTCTGCCTGCACCAAGCCCCTCCGCGATGGCCATCAGAGTATTCTTCGTTGTTCGCGTGGGCGAAAAGTAAATAAGCTCCACCTTGTCAATCTTCATGCGTCTCTTCCTTCCACAGTCCTCATTGTAGAACTACTCCTTGCCGTTCAGACATCTCACCAACAATCGCAACGTCCGGAATTTTCCGCTATTTTTGAAAACTAGCATAGGACAACCAGGCAACATTTTCTACAAAAAAGAGTCGTTTGCCGCCGCCAACCCCTTAGCAGCCGTGAAGACGTCGTCGCAGACTGGAGGCCGGCCGAGACTCCATACTTTTTAAAGCTGTCCGTGAGGGCTGTTCCTGAAGCGAGCATCGCGAAAGGTCTGGGGCCCCGTAAGTGGAGGTGAGCGTGGCTATCAGCCCAAGCGACTGACTCCGAGATATGACAAAGTGTAAAAGCGACTCTTTGCGAGCTGCCACAGAACCCAACGAAAAGAGAGGTTCGCAATTGGAGCTTGAGCGAGACGGAACGTCCAACGGGTCAGACCTTTCGTGTTAGGGAGCGGAAGGAATAGTGCGAGGGGACAGCTTGCCTGCGTGGACATTTTTCACGTGGACATTTTCAGGTTGCAATGGTACACAGCTGATGCTACTATGGGGTTTGCAGTCCAAAACAGAATCAATTATAGAAGGTGGGTCCTCTCATGATTTCTGAAACAGAGCTGACCGAGGCTTTGAAAGCGTTAGCAGTCGAACGATCGGATATCGACCTGTTCGGCGTCGCACCGGTGGAGCGCCTCGAAGGCGCACCAGAGGGAAGACGCCCGACGGATTATCTGCCTAACGCGAGGTCTGTCGTGGTCGCTGCCATCAAAATACCGGATGCAGCCGTCGATGTTGCGGGACACTATGAGGAGCCGGGTAAGACCCTCGGACCCTACATGTGGTATGGCTATGTCATAGCAAATTGGAATCTTTCGTCAGCAGCGAGCCGGCTGGTGAAGTTCCTTGAGTCCAAAGGTTTTAAGGGCCTGCCCTTTCCACCCACCGGGTTGCTTTACAAGTACGGGAACGTTGCGGACTTCTCGCATCGGCACGCGGCTGTGGCAGCCGGCCTCGGCGAGTTCGGGTTCAGCGGTCTTCTACTGACACCTCAATTTGGACCCAGGCAGAGGGTTGTCTCCATAATCACGGATGCGCCTCTCAAGGCGTCGCCTATGCACGAAGGACCCAAGCTCTGCCGCCCCGACAACTGCGGTTACGCATGCATCAAGGCCTGCCCGACCACGGCGATGAAAGGAAAGGTATCTCTGACGATCGGCGGCAGGACGTTCGAACACGCCAAGCTGAACGGCGTCAAATGCAAATGGCTCTATCCTGAAAAGGGCTACCGCAGAACCAAGGTTCCCATGCCGCCGGAGCCCACTGATGAAGACTGGCGAGAGGTGTTAAGATCCACGAAGCCCCACCCCTATGATACCGGTTTGAATCAGTTCACCTTTGTTCCACATTGCGGTGCCTGCATTTTTAGCTGTCCGTCACCGCGTTTCGAAGGTTAGTACCAACTCGCTCAATACCTTCACGCCCTCAGGTATGCCTGTTTGACGGTCTCGATGATGCTGTTCTAGAAGCCTACCGCAGCATTTCGGCAGAAGCCGCTTCTTGCATTTCATAACCTAACTGGAATATACCCTTTGCAGCACATTGAGAACATCCCGTACTTCAAGCGTTACAGGCAAAAACCGAAAGCAGACGTCCTTCGTCATGCCTTCGGCCAGGGCGGGGAGGTCCGCTTCCTTGATATTCAGCTCCTTAAGTGTGGGAAGGCCGATCGTCTTGCTGAAGGAGGCGATCCCTTCCGAGACGCGTCTACCCAGCTCGGCCGGGGCAAGGTCCTTCCCCAGGTCCAAACCCATGAGCTCTCCTGTGCGACGTACCTTGTCCCGCATAGTACCGGCGACTATCTGGATGACGCCTGGCTGAGCAATAGCACACCCGACACCGTGCGGTATGTGATGCAAGGATCCCAGCGTGTGGCCGAAGGCGTGACCGAAGTGAGGAGTAGCATCATTGAAAGACATGCCCGCAATCAGGCAGGCGAAACTCATATTGGTCCGGGCTTCGATATCGGATCCATTCTTGACGGCCTTAGGCAGGTTTTGGGCAACGAGCTCGATCGCCTTCTCGGCGAGCAGATCCGACATGATGTTATGGCCTGCGGATGTGTAAGCTTCGAGCGCGTGGGAAAAAGTATCCATACCTGTGGCAGCGGTCAGCTTGGGCGGCATTGCGATCGTCAGCAGGGGATCCACGATAGCGAGCGATGCGATTGTGGCAGCACCCTTTACACCACTCTTCCTGCCGGTAGCGGTGTTCGTGACTACGGATACGTAGGTGATCTCGCTGGCGGTACCGGCGGTGGTGGGAATCAGGATCAATGGTCGTCCCGGTTTGTGCTCCGGGCCGCCGGGAACGAAGTAGTAATTGCCGATGGGCCCGGGGTTTCCCAGCATCACGTTGACCGATTTTGCGGTGTCGAGTGTGCTGCCGCCCCCTACACCGATAACGCCGTCCACCATCTCTTTCCTGGCAAACTCTCCGCATTCATTGATCATGGTATCGGGCGGGTCAGGCAGTACGCCGCCATACTGCACGACCTTCAGTCCTGCATTCTCCAGATTCTTAACGATCGAGTCTACGATTCCTGCATCTTTAACGCCCTTGTCATAGATACAGATCACCTTGGAACAGCCTAATGCTTTGGTCTTCTCGCCAACCTGGCCTGAAGCATGTTCTCCGAAAAGGACTGTGGATTTAGCGCTGATGGTGAATAGCATACCGATTACCTCCTTCATTTTTTTGGTCAGTAATGAAATATCGCAACCGAATATTGTACGGCCCATAATCGAGTGCAGCCTGTTGGGTGAGCATGATGAGACCTGCTTTCGCAGAGACTGCCAAGCTTCAATATCCTAAAGCGAGCAAGCATTACCTAAAATGCCTCTTCCGCGATCTCCAGGGCCGCCTTATCCATCCTCATTATTGCCTGCGCCTTGGCAGTCGCCTGGCTCAGCAGGGTGCTTGCAAAGTAGCGGGCAGACGCCAGTTTGCCGCTGTAAAAGGCCGCGGCCGCATCTTCAGCCACAAGTTTTTCCAACCCGGCTGCATCGGGCTCAATCCCGTTATCTTTAGCCAGTGCTGTCAGGCGGTCCCGGGCGATAACCGCCTGCCACATAAGCAGCCAGCCGACGGTTACGTCGCCAAAAAGCTCCAGGTACTGCGTGGCATAAAGGGCAAGGCCCTGAAAGTCCTGCTTCTGGATTTTGACCAGAAACTTCGACACGTCTGACAGCGCATTCTTGGCCGTCTCCAGGATCTCAACATATCCGGCCAGCGCCTGGTGGTTCCTGTTGGTCTTACAGAATTTGTCGATATCTTCGAGGTGTCCCTTAAAGAGTGTCTCACTGTCCTGGCCCAGATTGCGGCCTGTCAGAGTCAAGGCCTGGATCCCGTTCGTGCCCTCGAAGATCGAGTGGACTTTCTCGTCTCTCAAGAATTGCTCAATGGGATAGTCCTTCATGTATCCGTAACCACCGTAGACCTGCATGGCTGTTTCGGTTACCCGGAAGCTCATGTCCGATCCATAGGCCTTTGCGACCGGTGTGAGAAATGCGGTCCGTCTTTCCCACTCCTGTCTCTCTTCCTTGCTGCGAGCCATTCTCTCCCGATCAATGCAATAAGAGGCATACAGTATGAGAACGCGTACGCCTTCGGTGTACGCTTTCATCTGAAGAAGCATACGGCGGACGTCCGGATGTTTAATGATCGGTACCTGGCCCGAACCCTTCGGGGCCCCGATCTGGGTCCCCTGAAGCCTCTCTTTCGCGTAGGCCAGTGCGTGCAGGTAGGCCGTGCTGGCTACCGCGGCTCCGTGACGCGCAGCAATCAACCTCGACTCATTCATCATCGTAAAAAAGATCGGTAATCCCTGATTCTCTCTGCTCACGAGCTCACCTGTACAGTTCCCCTCTTCGCCGAAATTCAAATGACAGGTGGGAGAACCTTTAATGCCCATTTTCTTTTCGATGGAGATGGTCTTCACATCGTTCGGCTCTCCCAGCGATCCGTCAGGGTTGACCTTGATCTTCGGAACGAGGAACAGGGACAGGCCCTGGGTCCCGGCCGGAGCGCCTTTAACCCTTGCCAGTACCAGATGAATGATATTCTCGGTCAGATCGGTGTCTCCTCCGGTGATCAACATCTTGCTCCCGGCAATGGAGTAAGTTCCATCCTGATTACGTTCCGCCCTGGTTTTCACGGCGGCCAGATCGCTCCCTGCATCGGCTTCCGTCAGAACCATCGTCCCGGTCCACTTGCCGATGAGAATCTTCTCCATATATTTCTTCTTCTGCTCTTCTGTGCCATGAGTAGCTATCAGCAAGGCTGCGCCCCTCGTCATGGCGGCAAGTGTTTGAAAAGCCAGATTGCCCGCCTCAAAATATTCATTTGCCGCCATACCGACTACCATAGGCATGCCGAGGCCGCCCATCTCCTGCGGAAGGTCAAGCCCCCGCCAGCCTCCATCATTCCACTTGCGCCAGAGATCGTGGAACGATTTGGGTACGCTTACTTTGCCATCCTTAAGAAGACACCCATCCGTGTCGCCCACGGCATTGGTCGGCATCATCGCGTTTGTCGCAAGCTTTTTGGCCTGAGTGAGGACCTGTTTATATGTTTGTGCGTCGAACTCCCCGTAAACTTCCGACTCTGAGAACTTGTCGATTTCAAATTGCTCAAAGAGGATCAACCTTTGATCCCTTTCGTCCACTAACATATCGGCCATCATCGTACTCCTTTTCTGTTTCCTGTAGCCCGATGCCGCAAAATCGTCCGTCAAAGACGACGGACCTACGCGCATCGAAGAGCCTCGGTCAGGCTCCGGCGATTATCTGCCCCACTTGAATCGTGATCCGGCAGGTGAACTCATAGTGCGGTCGCTCGTGCAATTCTATATCTGGCATTCAACGGGGCGTTGGTGATGAGAGCGAGTGGAGAAATGCAGATCACGATATCACCCTGTCTTTGGATGTGCCCCCGTCTGCGCCGGCTCCCCGTTGATGCGTATGCCGGGGGAGAGAATAATCCTGTCGAAGGTTCGGTTAAGGGTCTTGCTCTGAAAATTCTCGAGCGGCGGTGAATCCGGGAATTCAACCTCGTCTCCGGGTTTGACTTTAACTTCCACGACCGCTATCCAGAACTTCTTCCCCTTTTCTTCCACCTCAATGTACGTATAGCCGGCGGCATTCATCGTCGATACGACCTTGCCTTTATGATCCTGCGCCGCGGGCATATCCTGCGGCTTCATGCCGGCGTGGGGGTTGGCCGCGGGACCGGCTTCGCCGTGAGCTGCACCGGGCTGTATCTGGTGCCCGGCCATGGTATCGCCGGGCCCGCTTGCAGGCTGGGCGTTTGGTTTATCCTTGCACCCGGCAAGAGCAAGGGCCGAGATTGCAAGCACCATTATAATGATCTTTTTCATCTGTATCCTCCGTAAACGGATTGTCTGCCCACAGACGTGAAGAATAGCATATCCCTTCAATCAATTACAAACCCTACTGCCGGAAAGGCGTGCACTTGCAGCAAGAACCCCCAACGTGGGACGCCCTTCAGTGCGGGTCATACCAAGCTGCATTCAGAAATAGAGCAAGGCGACCAGGAGGATAGCGACGGAGGCGTACATTTAAGTACGTTGGAGTCGTGCCGACGCAGGCAACGAAGCTATATGAATGAAGGCAGCTTGGTATTACTCCTGAGAGGCTCCGGGCTGCTTAAGAAGCCATGCCAGCAGCAAGCCCGTGCAGCTGACAATGGCGCAGAGCAGGAAAGCAGCCTGGTATTTGCCGGCAAAATCGAAAATATATCCCGTCACGAAAGGCCCCGCTCCTCCGCCGAAGGTGAAGCCGCAAGCAGCGATGCCCAGGAGAAGCCCATGGGAGCGAAGCCCGAAGAGGTCCGCCACCAAGGGAGATTCGCACGTCACACACGCCCCGAAGGCAAAACCGAAAAGTATGGCAAAGAGATAGAGTATGCTCAGAGTGCCGGCCGATGCCACGAGGAATAGTGCGAGACCCAGTATGGCGAAGCCGATGACAAAGCCTCTCCGACTCCCGATCCGGTCAAGGGCTTTTCCGAACAGAACCCTGCCCGCGATGCAGACGGCGCCGATGGTCGCCATGATGTTCGCGGCCGTCGCTTGCGTAAAACCGAGGTCCGTCACGTGGGACGCGATATGGACCATGATGGCAAAAATACAAAAGCCGAGACAAAAAACCATGGCAAAGACCTTCCAGAACCTCCCCGACCGGATGGCGTCGTGGAGAGCAACCCCTTCCTGATGCATGGACCGGCTCGCCTCATCTCCATCTTTTTCGCCTCCGCCTCTTCTTAAATGTCCTGGGGCAGACTTCAAAAGCTGTGCGCCAACAACCATAACTACGAGGACAACGACGCCAAGAGCGGCGTAAGACGTGCGCCATCCGTAATGGGAGATAAGGATCCCCGCCAGCGGAGGACCCACAAGGGCTCCCACCCCTGTCCCGGAAACAACAAGGCCCGTCATCAGGCCCCTTCTCTTGACGAACCATCGGGCCGTCAAAGTCAGAAGCGGCGCAAAAGAACCGCCCATCCCGATACCCAGAATGACCGAATAAAAAAGGTAGAGCTGCCACAGGGAGGTCAGTTGCGACATCAGGAGATAGCCCGCTGCCAGAAACAAGCCGCAGAGTGTCATGACAACACGCGGGCCGAACCGGTCGGTCAAACCTCCCATGACGATTGCAAGAAGTCCCTGGATGACGGAAGAGAGCGAGAAGGCTCCTGCCGTTACTGCCCTCGTCCAGCCAAACTCATGGAGAACCGGCTTAAAAAAAATACCGAACGTATAGAATGCCGTCCACATCACGCACATCAATACAAAACCACTCGACACGATCACGTAGCCATAACGGTCCTCCGCGCCGGAGGGGCCGCGTGATGTATCAAGATGCGGGCGCGCGTCAGCACTCATGCCGGATGTAGGCCTTATCATGTCTGTAACGTTAGCACAGATTCTCATCGAAGCACAGGCAATTCTCGGCAGCCCCGGCGACCCACCGCACCCTTTGAGGCCTGGTCTTTAAGGTGGATTTGCGCTACCCTTCCCGTGTAAACTAAGGAGGCAAAGAAAAAGAGGAAGAGCAAAGGACCAGGACGAATCGCGCTGCGTAAAAAACGCTATATATTAAAGAGGAAAACAGACAAGGAGGAAACAGATGAAGAAGCTATACCCTTTGATGATCGACGGATTTTCGCACATTGCGCCTCCAAAATACCGGGAGCTGCTTCGTAAGGCGGCCCCTAAAGAGTGCGCTTACATGGTCGACACCTTTCCGCCCCTCTATGACATGGATGCGAGGTTCCGGATAATGGACAAATACGAAGGCCTGGTGCAGGTGATTACGCCGTCCTGGCCGTCGGTCGAGCTTGCAGCGCCGACAAAATCGGTCGACCTGGCACGCGCGCTGAATGATGAAATGGCCGAACTGGTTACCAAATACCCTGCCAGGTTCCCCGCGGCCATCGCCTGTCTGCCCATGAACGACATGGACGCCGCACTGAAGGAGACGGACAGGGCCATAAACGACCTCAGGATGAGGGGTGTCCTTATCTATACCCCTGTTGCCGACAAGCCTCTCGACTCGCCTGAGTTCCTACCGCTTTACGAGAAAATGTCTCAATATAATCTACCGTTGCTGATGCACCCGATGAGAAATCCGGACTACGCCGACTACAGAACCGAAACCGAATCAAAGTACAGAATCTACAACACGTTCGGCTGGGTCTATGAGACCACCGCGGCCATGACCCGTTTGATATTCAGCGGCGTACTGGAGAAATATCCCAACGTAAAATTTGTCACGCATCATTGCGGCGGCATGGTTCCCTACCTCGCGGAAAGGATACGACAGTTTCAGGATCTCGGGGAGATGCGCTGGGGACAGAAATATTTCCAGGGACTGACCAAGGCCCCCATCGACTACTACAAGATGTTTTACGCTGACACAGCGCTGTACGGAAATACTCCCGCTCTCATGTGCGGCCACGCGTTCTTCGGTGCGGACCATCTGCTCTTCGGGATTGATATGCCGCTCGGTGACCTGGAATTCGGTAACAGGAATTACCGGCAGACAATCAACGCGATAGAAGAAATGGCCATCAGCGACGAGGACAGAACGAAGATCTATGAAGGGAACGCGAGAAAGCTTTTCCGCTTGCCGATCTAGGATTGGCAAGGCCTGACCCCGGCTGCCTTGCTCTCTTTTTTCTTGACATTCGCAAGGCTGTTTCACATCATATGGGATCGTTTGGCGCGCATGATGCGGGGCGTCGGCAAATGTGCAATCTGATGGCTGCGCACAGGTATATATCAAACCTGGCTAGAGGGGGTTGTCAATGGATCGTGTGATGCGTTCGATGGATCGGGCTCCAGTTAAATTGAGAAATGTAATGCTCCTCGCGGGAGCTTTTCTGTTGGTAATCTGCGGCCTTTCAATGGCGCAGGAATATCCGGCGAGATCTGTTAACGTGACCGTGGTCTACGCGGCCGGCGGCACCATGGATACCACTGCCCGCACGCTTGCGGGCCCGGCTGAGAAGCTCCTCGGCCAGCAGCTTGCGATCTCAAATGTCGGCGGCGCAGGCGGGGCCGTAGGCCTCGGCCTCATCGCGAAGCAGAAGCCGGATGGTTATCATCTGGGAGTATGCAGTCACGCCGGGTTAGTCTTCGTTCCCCACGTGCAGTCCGTTACATACAAGCTGGACGATTTCGTCCCGGTCATGCATTACGGGTTCTCCCCGAACGCCATAGTAGTCAGGACCGACTCGCCCTGGCGCACATTGAAAGACCTGGTCGAATACGCGAGACAGAACCCCAGGAAAGTCACGTATGGCACTGGAGGAACAGGTTCTCCTATGCATCTGGCCATGGAGTTTATCGGCCGACAAGAAGGGATCCAGTGGACGCATGTGCCCTATCAGGGGGCCAATCCGGCAATGATAGCCCTCCTGGGAGGCCACATCACGGCTGAATCAGGGAGCACCGAATGGATGCCCCACGTGAAGGAAGGAAAGCTTCGTTTACTTGCTGCCCAGGGTGAAAAACGGATGAAGGCATTTCCCGATGTGCCCACGCTGCGGGAGCTGGGCTATGATTTCACGACCGGCGCATATTTCATGTTTGTTGCACCGAAAGGCACGCCCGATGCCATCGTGGGAAAGCTGGACAACGCCTTGCATAAGGCTATGGATGACCCGAAGTTCATCGACCTGCTGGGAAAACTGGAGATTGAGGTCGCATACAGGAACGCCGGGGATTTGAAAAAATATCTGGAAGAAAGCAACGCGAGGCTCGAAAAGCTTTTTTCGGAGAACAAGATACCGCGCTTGCAGGAAAAGAAGCCGTGAACCGTGAACCGTGAACCGTGAACCGTTAACGGAGTGAGATCCTGGTCTGGAAAAGAAGTAGCACAAGCTCCGGACAAACGACACTAATGAGAGCAGAAGGAGAATGATATGGCATTTACAGAAGCGGAAAAAAAGCGAAGACACGGGGCCATTCAGAAACTCCTGAAGGAAAAGAACCTTCAGGCACTCGTGCTGATCGGCAACATGACCGTGGGCCACAGCTACCACGGGGACTTCAGGTACTACACAAATAACCACATTTTCTTTCAGCGGCAGGTGGCAGTGGTCTTTCCCGGTGCGGGACC
>JADGQN010000322.1 GCA_017881765.1 Syntrophobacterales bacterium
ATATAGTTACGGAACGTCTTGAATCCTTCTTTGAAGTCCACGAATATGTCAATGTCACTTCCTGGCTTGGCCTCTTGCCGCACGTAAGATCCAAACACCGCGATGTCGGTGATTCCATGCTTTTCCCGCAACGCGGCCTTGTTCTTTTCGATGACTGCTAACACATCGTCTAAACTGCCAACCAGTCCTTTCTTTCTTGCCATCTGCTATTCCCCTTGCAACAGTTTACTACGAGTGCCTCTGCACCGGCAGGAATTTGTTTGCGCTGGTTTCCCATAGCGGCCGACCCGGCCATCCGTCCTTTATTCAGTGAGGCGGCCATTCTCAGCAATGACGATATGGCGACCGGAGAAATGCCTTTCGTTGATGTGTCGCAGTCCCTTGTTCATCAAGGCTCCGATTTTCAGACGTCGGATCTGTTCAGCGAGCGTAGCCCGGCACTGGGGACCAAGGGCGATCTAATGCTTCTGAGCCCACAGCTATACCTGATAAAAGATGGAAGTGGCCCGATTGCGGCAAGCTCACTTTTTCGTACCACGAATGACGGACAAGTGGTCAAAGGACTACTCTCTGAGTGGTCCTTTTTCGTTTCATGCTCTCTCTTGTGGGAATGATGTGGGGAAAAACCCTTTTAGGCCACAAAAAAGGACTTACGGTTTGTCTCGTAAGCCCTCGATATTATCAAAAGCGTCCCCATCGGGATTTGAACCCGAGTCGCCGGCTTGAAAGGCCGGTGTCCTAGGCCGAACTAGACGATAGGGACATGCATGTGGGCCGTGCAAGATTTGAACTTGCGACTCTCTGCTTAAAAGGCAGATACTCTGCCACCTGAGTTAACGGCCCGGAAGCTATAAGGATAGTAAAATTGGGCGGTAAAGTCAACACGACCGCACGGACAGCCGACCGCTGCCTTTAAGGAGCACTGCGTGCGAGGACCGCCGCGCCTGTGGCGGGGCTCAAGGACCTGGGGGCTGCACAAAGGGCTGGATTTCATTCGTTCGTTGCCTTGAAAGCCTTGAGCCATGCGACGATCTCCTGTGCTGCGGCTGTGGGAGTGTTCATGTGATTGCTGTCAACGATGACATACTTGTTGTTTGGATTGGGTGGGGCCTTGTCAAAGGCGTATGACGGGCCTCTCTCATATATAGGATCCTGAGTACCGACCACCCAGAGAAAGGCGGTACCCGGTTTCAGTGCCGCCGCATTAGCGGGCATCAGTGCAGGCCCATCCGGATCAACGTAGCTGAGATAAATCTTAGCCGTGGTCTTCCTTGTGTCGCGCCGTCCCTGATTGTAGTCGTCAAAAATGCCTAGCTTATCACCCTTCCCCTCGTTCACCATCTTCCGCGCTTGCTCCACGCTGTCGTGCACGCGGGACGAATATCCCTTGAGTTCCGGTGTGTGGCCTGGCGCAATGGCCAGTACCCCGTCGACCGATACCCTGGTCCCATAATAGAGCGCGACATTGGCGCCCAGACTGTGGCCTGCTACGAAGACGCGCTTCGCTCCCTGTTTCCTTAACTCTGCCACGGCATTGTCGATCTCGGGCACCGTATCCTCATACGCCTTATCGAAATTGCGGTATTTGGAGTACGGCATCTCCGGCGTCGTTACGGCGAAGCCGTTCTTTTTCAGTGCATCCGCAAGACCTGAAACGGTCGCGGGTATCGCATCTTTTCCGTGCAACAAGACGACACCGACGGTCGCGTCCGCTGCCATGGACGTCGACAAAGCAACCCATAAGAGAATCCAGACAGCGTATATCAGTCTTCTCAGGCTAACAGTCATTCCGCACCTCCGGCCGATTAGATAGTGAGACACCGAGCCGGCGCTCACCAGCGCTTAATCATTGTATCGCTGGTTGCGGCATATCCTTAACATATATTTTCGGGATCGGCGTATCCGGGGACCCCGGGCAGGGTCCCCGGATAGATCAGTCGTTAACGCGAATAGAGGTTGCGGAGCGGATAGACGCCTTGCTTTACGATCTTGCCTTTCTGTATCTGGTCGACCCGTACAGCATCGACACCCTCGACCTTGCCCGGACCGTAGGAGAGCGGGGTGGCGCTTAAATCACCCGTGCTAAAATTCTTGATCTTGTAGAAGCCGTTATTGAGTACATCAACCGGCTTCAGTTTCTCAAGAGGCGCCTGTTGCATGGCAGTTCTCAATGACTCAACCTGGACCATGGCCTCAATCAAGCCACCTGCGTAATTGATGTTGGTCGCACGCTTGTTGGGACGATATTTGTCCTGTAGTTCCTGAATGAACTTCATCCCCGGGCAAGGGTCATCCCAGGGGGGATAGCCGCCGCCAACTACAAAACCTTCTCCCAGCTCGCCCATGGCCGGAAGAAATATCTGAAGGTGACCCGGTGTGGCAACACCGAAGGTCATCTTATAGTCAAGGTGTGGCCCTATGCCCAGCCTGACCATCTCCTTCACGGTCGGCTGTTCGCCGGGGTTGACCATCACGCCGAGAGCAAGGTCGACCTTGCTTTGCTTGAGCCACATGAGCTGTGTGGTTGGCGGAGAGGTCGGGACGAGCGGCACGTACTGGATGCCGACAAAGTCATACCCTATCCTTTTAAGATACGCTTCCATCTCAGGTATCTCAATCGACTTGCCCATGGCGTTATCCGCGGTAAGGTATGCAACCCGCGGCTTCCTGTTTTCCTTAAAATTGGCTTTGAACCAATCGGCGATGGCTGCCACGTCATCCGTATAAATGGGGTAATAGCTGAGAATAGTGCCCGGAGCTGGCGTCATGAGGTACGGCCCTGTGGCTTGACTGGGGGCGCCCATGCCGTCCTGTTTCAGCTTCTCCTTTAGTGCCAGCGCTTGTGGTGATCCCGATACCCTGAAGACCAGCATGCCCTTGGCCTTAAGCTCCTCGTAAATGGTGAGCGCTTTGGCAGGCTTCAGTTCGTCGTCTCGCCACAACAACTCAAGGGTTATGTCGGCGGGCCATTTCTCGTTTCGCCACGGAGCCAAACGCTTTGTCTCATTTACATACTTGACATAATCCTCATAGGCAGCCAACATCGCTGTCACGTCCTCGGCGTAGGCTCCTGTCAGAGCGAAGCTACCACCGACATAGACCGTCTTTCCGGCACCGATAGCACCGGCAGGCATGAGCAATACAGCAGCCAACACGATTGTCACGAACGTCACGAGCGCCAATCCATTCTTGAACATGTCCCCCCTTTTTTTTGTATTTTTTGTTTACATCGTACGGCCAGCCTCCCTATACTGAATCACCTCCTTCGCTGACAGTTAAAGTCAGAGGGAAGATGGAAGATCGCTTCGCTAGGAAGATCGCTGACGCTAGGAAGCCATTGCAAAAATCCGCAGACGACGGCTGCTGGGGTAACGTTTCTATCTTCCATCTTCCTAGCCCGCAGGGCGATCTTCCATCTTCCGAGCGAAGCGGTCTGGTTTCCGCGCAGGATCACTCCGTCGGTGAATTACCTGTCTTCCCCAACGCCCTCAGTACCTTGTCCGGCGTCACAGGGTACTCATGCAGCCAGGTGCCGAGCGCATTCGAAACAGCCATCAGCACAGCCACCGGACCTGCCGCCGTTGCAATCTCGCCGACGCCTATCGCGTGAAAGCGGTGCGTGGGAAAGGGTGTTTCGAGAACGACATTGTCGATTTGCGGCAGATCGGCAAAGGTCCGCCACTTGTAGTCGATCATATTCGCATTGAGCGTATGCCCCGTGGAACGGTCGAGCACTGTTTCCTCGAAGAGTGCACTGTCGATGCCCCCGGAGCCGAGGCACCCGTTGAGTTGCCCTTCCAGGCCCTGGGGGTCTATGATCTGACCTATGTCTGTGGTGTTGACCACACGTACGAGGCTCACCTTCCCCGTCTCAATATCGACCTCCACCTCTACGAAGGTCATCATCATGTTGGTCAGGGTATTGTCGGGCTCGAAACGCCCGTACCCGGTGATGGTACGATCGACGCCCATTGCGGCCTTCCATGGGATCTTTTTCTCGGGCTTGCGTCTGGAGAAGATCATGCCGTCGATTGTCTCCAATTCACTCGGGTCCGTATCGAGCAGGGGCGCCGCCAGTTCGAGGAGTTCCCGGCGCGCTTCCTCGGCCGCCCGGATGGCAGCAGTCCCTACGGCCCAGGTACCGCGAGAACCTGCAAATCCGAACTCGTAAGGGTTGATCAATGAATCGGAAGGTGTTATGAAAACCCGTTCCATGGCCAACTGAAGCACCTCGGCGACCATCTTGACGATGTTGCTCCTCTGGCCTGTTCCGTGCTCCGTGATGCAGGAGAAGAGCAACGCTGTTCCGTCAGGCTGAAGGCGCACATGCGCTTCGGATGCGTCTTCGCCGATATCGGAGTCTCCATGTATACCGACACCGATCCCTCTCCTCTTTGTGCCCTCAACGGCCGTTGGTTTGAGCCATCCCTTCCACTTCCGGCTCCAGCCGAACCTCTCCGCACCCTTGTCCATGGCCTTCGCGTAATCCACACCCCTGTACGTATACCATTTGCCATCCCTCCAGATAAACCCACCACCCGGTTTGACATAATTCTTCTTGAGAAATTCAAAAGGATCGACCCCGGCCTTCTCCATGGCAAGGCTCAGAAGCGGGATGAGCGCGCACTTCAACTCCTGGCCGCCGAAGCCCCTTACGATACCCGAGGCGTTCCGGTTGGTGCAGACTATGACCGGCTTCAGATCCCAGTTCGGGCACTGGAACGCGATCTGCACCTCGCCGCAGCCCACAGCTACCTGGGCCTGCGTCGTCATCGAGTAGTAGCCGGTGCCGACAAGCCATGTGCCTGAGACTGCCGTCACTGCCCCATCCTTCTTCATGCCCACTCGTGCATGTATACGCGTCGCGGGCCGCAGCGTGAATGCGGCCAGGTGTTCTTCCTTGGTAAAGATGATTTTCACCGGCTTGCCCGTTGCCTTGCTCAAGAGTGTGGCATAGCACTGAACCTGCCAGGACATGAACTTTGACCCGAAACTCCCGCCGCAGGGGCCGCCGATCGTCCTCACGTCCAGCGTCCTGTCAGATACGTGATGAAGAGTAACCTTGTCCATGTATGAGGCCTGATTGGACACCCAGACCGTCACCTTATTCGGCTCCTCCCACAAGGCTATGGCGCCCGGAGGCTCGGGCGGCATAGGGTTCGGTATGTTCTCGTAGCCGAACGTCCCTTCGGTTATGACGTCAGCCTCCGCAAACCCCTTTTCCACATCGCCCATCTGCACTGCCTTCAAGCTCTTTGGACCGAAGAAGGGCATACCTGCGGTCACCACGTTCCCGGGAAACTCGTCATACAACTGGGGGGCACCCGGCTTCAATGCATCTTCCATTTCGAAGACCGCGGGCAGAATCTCGTATTCTACGTCTATCAAATGAAGGGCTTCAGTTGCGATCTCTTCGCTCACGGCGGCAACGAGCGCCACCGCATCGCCAACGTAGCGGACCTTACGGTCGAGCACGCGCGTGTACCGGGGCGTGCCCCCTTTCCAATTGGGGACGTCTTCCCAAGTGAGTATGGCTCTCACTCCGGGTAGTTTCTTCGCCCTGCCCTTATCGATATTTTTGATGACTGCGTGCGCATGAGGACTGCGGAGCACTTTGCCGTAGAGCATGTCCGGAAGCTTGATGTCATTCAAGAATCGTCCGCTGCCCGTGACGATCTCTCTGGCATCCTTGCGCGGGGTAG
>JADGQN010000323.1 GCA_017881765.1 Syntrophobacterales bacterium
TCCTTTTGTCATGACGTCACTCCCCCTTCTCAAAGATTGATCCGGAAGGGACCTTTTTTTGTTTCAATTCCAAGCAATTAGTATGCCAATAACCTTCAGGCGGTCAGCAAGCGGAGAATGACTACCCATTTCACCAAATGGACGTAGTGCGCTTGCTCGTATCGGTGCTTTACGCACGCTGCTCAGTCGAAAAATTCTTCCTGGAATGTTGCCTTTCAGCTTTTGCTATCCCATACTCCCTTTCACGTGGCATTAAATACTTCTTGCGGTTTTCTTATTCTCCACTATAATTGAGTAAAAGGACAACAAACAGATGGGGGCAATAATCAAGGTTTGTCTCCTCAGCTTAGGTCAACATCCTCCCCTTCTATTGCCGACGCATGATTGAAGTTAGGTAAGGGCGTAAGACCGGAGATACCCTGCAGTCATACGGATTGCGCGTTGGCCGTCGCGCTGCGCGTAGCGGCGTCCGATGTCACGGTACGCGCACTACCCAAGGAGGTGCGTATGGCTCGATTTATCGGTGCTCTTATCCTAGTGCTTCTCATAGCGTCCCCGAGTCTGGGACAACAATCCCTCGTTGGAACCTACAAGATCATTTCTCAGGATGTGGAGGTAGGTGGCACTGCAACCCAGCCTCTGGGGAAGGCTCCGCATGGGTACCTCGTTTTGACGCCAACCCGCGCCATCGCCTTCTACACGGGCGACAATAGAAAATTCGGTACCTCTGTGGCCGATAAGGCCGTGCTCTTTGACACGGTGGTAGGTTGGTCAGGAGTGTATCGCGTCGAGGGAGGCAAGATCTTCATCGCCGTGGACGCTTCGTGGGTCGAAAACTGGAACGGAAAAGATCAGGTCCGCAACTGGGCACTATCGGGTAATCGCCTTACGTTCACGAGCGACCCGATGCCTTTTGCCAGAGATCCATCCAAAACGTCTATCGTTCGACAGGTATGGGAGAAAGTTGAGTAAGTGATGCCCTGCGCCGACGTAGTTTGACTGGGGCGCTATGAAATGCGTTGGGCAACAGATGCTCTCATAGAACCCCCAGAGGAATGTCGGCGGCCCTTTCGAGGCATTCCGTTTTCCTGTTCATGAAGTCTGTTGGTTGCAGCGAATCAATAGTGATTTGGGTACCCAAAAGAAAAGGAGGCGCCGTATGACAAAGGAGATAAATCAGAGGGATGTCTTAAAAACCGCACCAGTCACAAATGATTACCCTGGGGTCCCTGAGGATGCAGCGAAGTGGAGCGGTGCTTCAGTTGGGAACCATATTACTCGACGGACTTTCTTGGGAGCAGCCGGTGCCGTGATCGCGACAGCCGGTGCTGTGCTTGCCCAGCAACCGACGCCGACGCCGCAAGCACCGCGCGTAAAGGGGCCGCGCGTATGGCTCGACATGGACCAAAAAGAGCTCGACGATGCGTACGACCAGAGCGTTTACGCCCCGAACGGTCAGCAAATCGTGGGCCGTTATGCAACGAACAGCGAGGCTACGCGCGACCGGCTCGGTCAGCCGCGACGATACGCCTACGGGCCAACGCCGGTGGAAGGGCTCGATGTCTACGTGACGAAGCGTCTCAACGCACCGATTAACATTTTCATCCATGGTGGAGCTTGGCGCGGCGGCTTCGCTAAAGACTACGCGTCCCCGGCCGAGCTATTCGTGCACGCGGGCGCCCACTATGTGGTGCCCGACTTTACCAACGTGCTGGACGCCGGAGGCAACCTGGTGCCCATGGCCGAGCAAGTGCGCCGCGCGGTCGCCTGGGTGTATCGCAATGCCCAGAGCTTCGGCGGCGATCCCAGCCGCCTTTATGTATCAGGGCATTCATCAGGTGGGCACCTCGCGGGCGTCGTGCTCGTGACTGATTGGCAAAAGGAATTCAATCTTCCTTCGGATACCTTGAAGGGGGGCCTATGCTGCAGCGGCATGTTTGATCTCAAACCGGTTCGCCTCTCCGCACGCAGTAGCTATGTCAAGTTCACCGATGAGATAGAGCAAACCTTGAGCTCACAGCGCCATCTCGACAAACTGAACTGTCCGGTAATCGTCGCCTATGGCACGTTTGAGACACCGGAGTTCCAGCGCCAGTCACGGGACTTCGCTGCGGCGGTGAAAGCGGCAGGCAAACCGGTGCAGCTATTCGGCGCCAAGGGCTACAACCACTTCGAGCTCATCGAAACGCTTGCCAATCCGTACGGCTTTCTGGGTCGCGCGGTGCTTGACCAGATGAAGCTCACACAGACATGACGCACTAAGGTGCGCCCGAACTCGTGCGCGCTCCAGTTAGTCTTTGGGGCGTCGCGATCTCGACGATGGCGCCTGTGGCTGGGCCACAGTTTTTACGCTCTTTAATCTCGTAATCCTGACTTCTTTTATGGAGTGCGCCATGCTCACTTTGGAGGTGAATAAAAGTGTACACTCCTTCCATCGCTCATCGGTCTCGGGTATTCATCATGACCGAGAACCGAACGCAATTGCGCAATCTACTGCGACGTGGTATGGTCTTCAAAAATACCAAGGAGGTTTCAAATGAAAAAAGGGTTGGTTCCTTTGTTTGTCGCTATCTTTTTACTTGGCGTAGCAGCCCATGCTCTTGCGGTTGGCACTTCTGCAGAGGCAGAAGCAATGGTAAAAAAGGCCGCGGCATTTATGGAGGCTAACGGAAAAGAAAAAGCATTCGCGGAATTCAATGACAAGAAAGGGCAATTCGTGAAGGAGGATCTCTACATCTTCGCCATTGACAGCACCGGAAAGGTCCTCGCTCACGGTGGGAATCCAACCCTTGTCGGAAAGGACATGAGCGGGGCAAAAGACGCTGACGGAAAACTCTTTATCAAGGAGATCATTGAGGCCGCAAAGACCAAGGGCAGTGGCTGGATCGACTACAAATGGGCGAATCCCACGACGCAAAAGGTGGACCCAAAGTCGACCTATTATCTGAAGGCGGGCGATGCGATTCTGGGCTGCGGCGTGTACAAATAGTGACGCACCTCACTTACGTGGCCGTTTCCCTGACCCTGCGACGGGAGTTGTTGTAGTCATGGCACCGGGGAGAGCAGGTCTCCCCGGTTTTTTTATATTCTCCTGCGTTGTTTTTACGACTGTAGGAGTAAACGCACGCCTTCTTTGCAACGGTTTACGGAAGCTGAGCCATCCCCTTTTCGAATATTTCACACCGCGCAAAATTGACGAAGAAGAAGCACGACCCTCACGGCCGACCTCCTGCAACTCTCATGCAGGGTTCTTCCTGTAATTCAGCATGACAGTGTCCTTCACGTGTATGCCAGCTTTCCTCGGGCAATGGTGAACTCGCAGATAGAATCTGCAGCACACGCGGGCGCCTGTAAAGGCCGCTTGTCGACCCGGTTAGCATATTCCAGGCAGGACTTATGGGATGCTCAGGAAAAAGACATTGGCGTTGTATTAAAAAGCGCCGGGAAAAATTCATCCACAACTATTGACAATACCTCTGTCTGCCGTATCATAACTACAGAGGTAATAACGGTGCGTTTACGATTAAACGCCTTCATTCACGAGTCCCGTGAAGGTAGAAGAGAAAAGGTAAGTCGTCTTAGGCAGCACTTTGATTACGGAATTGACTGCGGCTGAAATACCAGCAGTCAAATCGAAACCCTGAAGGAGGAATACCATGAAATCGAGCACTAGGGACAAGGCGGAAGGAACGTTTCACGAAGTGAAGGGGAAGGCCAAGGAAATGGCCGGGAAACTCACCGATAATCCTGAGTTGGAGGCTGAAGGTACCGATGAAAAGATAGCCGGCAAAGTGCAGGAAAAGATCGGTCAGGTCAAGGAGGTTTTGAGGAAGAAGTACTGAGAGCTGCGTATCATGTACCAAGGGAGGCCAACAGAGATCATCCAAGGCAAGATCAAGCAAGCTGTAAGCGACCTGACCGGCAACAAAAGGCTCAAGCGAGAGGGACGACCACAGGGCCAAGTCTGAAGGATGCGAAGCGCTCAACGAAAGAATCCGACACTGACACAAGTGTTCAATAAAATAAAGGGAGGAAATTGCCATGGATACTACAACGCTCATCATTATCATCGTCGTGTTGTTCCTCGTGTTCGGCGGGGGTGGCGGTTACTGGTGGAGTAGACGACGGTAGGGTTAATCAAAAGAGGAGGCACACATGCATACCATGGACACACAAGCATGGATCATTATTGCCGGGGTTGTGGTCCTTATATTGGTTGCGCTTGCGGTATGGTTCAGCTACAGAAAGAAGAAACAATCTCGTAGACTCCAGGAACGCTTTGGTCCGGAATACGGCCGATCCGTTGATGATCTCGGGAGCCGAGCTAAGGCCGAATCGGAACTCAAGGCGCGCGAAAAGCGTGTTGAGCGGCTCAATATCGTACCTTTGACGCCGTCTGAAGCCGCCAGATTCAGTCAGGCCTGGGAAGCGTTGCAGGGCCGCTTCGTTGATAACCCCAAGGGTGTCGTCTTCCAAGCAGACCAGTTGGTTCGTGAGTTGATGATAAAGCGTGGCTATCCCATGGGTGATTTTGAGCGCCGTGCGGCCGACATCTCAGTCGATCACCCTGCCGTTGTGGACCATTACCGGGCGGCGCAGGCGATCGCGGTGCGCGATGAGCGCGGCGAAGCCGACACCGAGGAACTACGCATAGCGGTGGTGCATTACCGCGCCCTCTTCGATGAACTGCTCGAGGTAAGGGAAGTTAAGCAAGAAGTCATGCCAGCAAAGTAAACGGAGGTGTGATCATGGACAGAGAGCCAGAGAAAAAGAATCTCACTACGGCAGATTTGGTAGCCGCTGCGGAGATACCGGCTGCACAACGAGAGGTTAATCGAGATCGCAAGGAACCAGTGATCCAAAATCAAAACCCCGATGTGAGGAGTGAAGAGGAGCAGCTCGCCCCGCTCTTTTTGCCGGATATGGCCAAAGATTTTCGTTCGCGCTGGGATGCCGTTCAAAGAAGTTTTGTCGATGACCCGAGACAGGCTGTCCGGCAAGCGGACGAGCTCGTTGCCCAGGTCATGAAGAGCTTGGCGGAAACATTTTCTAATGAGCGCGCCAAGCTTGAAGCTCAGGTGGACCAAACAGACAAGGCGTCTACGGAGAATTTACGCCTTGGCCTGCGTCGTTATCGCTCGTTTTTTGAGCGTCTGCTGTCTCTTTAGGGTAGCGTCTTGAGCGAACGAAATGGCTGCGACAGATCGGGATGGCATAGCTGAAAGACCGTTCGCCGGCGGATCAGATCCTTGAGGCTTATCGCCAAGAGAGGGCGAACCGCGCAATCGTCATCGACAAGCAGCAGGGACGATAACGCTTACTCCTTTCAACCATGAAACTCGATCCGACTATCTGATGGCCTATACGAACATTGCCGATCCCTATGTAACAAACGATGATGCTTCACTTGACAATTGTATTAACTGATTTATGATTATCAGAGAAGCTGACTCGAAAAAACCAAACCCTCCGTGAAAAGGGGGGTGGAAAACGGCGCATATTCGTAAAAAGCCCATGACAAAACCGTCAAACAGCGAGAGCACTGACAGGAAGTGCTGCTATTTGCGTAGTTCTGGCAGTAAAGGAGCTTATGCGCGGGAGCGCTTTGAGAATCGGAGGTTACCATGCCGGGAAACGAAAAGCCGCTAACCGTAGCTTTGCGTGTAATGTTTGGCCC
>JADGQN010000056.1 GCA_017881765.1 Syntrophobacterales bacterium
GCCAGCTTGGAGGCGGAGACCATGCGCATCGTCCTCGTGATGGTCTGTGTGCTTTGTATGCTATTTATCTTTCGTCTAACGTCGCGTAATGTCGCCATGTTCCATTTCCGTTAAGCGGTAAACTTTTCCTTGAATGCATTGAGGGCCTGCTTAAGGCTGTCTTCCGTTGCGGGCTCGATCTGTTTTTTATCACGCACCGCGTTGAGTATGTCGGAATGCTCTGCGTCCATATACGCAAGCATCTCTTTCTCGTATTTCAGGAGGGCCGACTCCGGGTAGTTATCGATGTACCCGTTCGTGCCCGCATAAAGAAGCACTACCTGCTGCTCAACCGAGTACGGGGCATACAGGTCCTGCTTGAGAAGTTCGGTCAGGCGCGCTCCTCGCGCCAGCAAGGCCTGTGTTGACTTATCCAGGTCACTGCCGAATTTGGCGAATGCAGCCATCTCTCTGTACTGGGCAAGCTCCAGCCTGAGCCTGCCTGCCACCTGCTTCATCGCTTTTATCTGCGCATTACCGCCCACACGTGATACGGACAAACCTACGTTGATGGCGGGCCTGATACCGGAGTAAAAGAGCTCAGGCTCCAGATATATCTGCCCATCGGTGATGGAGATCACGTTCGTGGGAATGTATGCGGATACGTCACCCGCCTGCGTCTCGATAATCGGTAGTGCGGTGAGCGATCCCCCTCCGTGCGCATCGTCCCATTTTGAAGCCCGTTCCAGTAATCTGGAATGGAGGTAGAAGATGTCGCCGGGGAACGCCTCCCGTGCGGGTGGACGGCGGAGCAGTAATGAGAGCTGGCGGTATGCAACGGCGTGCTTGGAAAGGTCGTCGTAGGCAACGAGAGCATGTCTTCCCGTATTCATGAAGTACTCACCCATCGAGGTGCCTGAAAACGGGGCGAGGTACTGCAAGGGTGCAGGGTCGCTGGCTGTCGCGGCGACGATTATCGTATATTCCATGGAGCCGTGCGCGGTCAATACGTCCACCATGCGGGCAACGGATGACCGCTTCTGGCCGATCGCCACGTAGATACAGTAGACGCCCTTTCCCTTCTGGTTGATGATCGTATCTATAACTATGGCCGTTTTGCCGGTACCCCTGTCACCAATGATCAGCTCTCTCTGGCCCCGCCCGATAGGGATCATGGCGTCAATGGCTTTGATACCTGTCTGAAGCGGTTCCTTGACCGGCTGTCTCACAACGACACCCGGTGCCCGCTGCTCACAGTTTCTGAATTCTTTGGTCTCGATGGGACCTTTTCCATCAAGCGGGTTGCCAAGCGCATCGACCACTCTGCCGATGAGTGCTTCGCCCACAGGTACCTGGGCAATCCTTCCGGTCCTCTTGACGAGGTCACCCTCTTTTATTTCATAGTCCTGGCCGAAGACGACAACACCGACATTATCTTCCTCCAGGTTGAGGACCATACCCTCGATGTTGTGCGGGAACTCCACGAGCTCTCCTGCCATGGCATTCTCAAGCCCGTAAATGCGCGCGATGCCATCACCCACGGAAATGACGGTGCCGGTCTCCTGGAGATCGATCTGTCTCTCGAAGCCGGATATCTTCTGTTCTATGATCCTGCTTATTTCGTCTGCTTTAACCGCCATGATTCTACTCCTTCGTGATGCGTTCGTTCAGGATCTCAAGCTGCCGTCTGACAGTCCCATCGATCCTCAAACCCCCGACTACAACCTTGACTCCCCCGATCAGCTCTCTGTCCTCGGTCACCGCGAGCTCCACCTTTTTTTGCAGCCTCTGGCTCATGGCCGCCTCAATACGGGCCTTGGCATCGCTAGAAAGAGGATAAGCCGTATAAAGAGCACCTTTGACCCGCCCCTCTTTTTCGTCAACCAATGCCGCGTATTCCTCCTTGACGAGTGGCAGATAGGTGATCCTGTTCTTCTCGAGGAGCATCTGGATCGTGCCCGCAACGGTGGGGCTTACACCGACGAGGCGCACCACCTCTGAAAGCAGATCACTTCGTTTCGCCATTTCGATCAGAGGGAGCATGAGGGTGGTTTTCAGCCTGGGCTCTGCTTCAACAAACTGAAGGAGCGCACCCAGTTCGTCCAGATACTTCTTGTAATTCCCATCTTTTTCTCCGGCCCCGAACAGGGCCTTTGCATACCGTTTTGCAATCGAGTGGCTTATCAATTCTGCCCCCGCAGTTTTTCAATAAACTCGTCAACCATCTTGTTGTGGTCCTCTTCTTTGAAGATCTGTTTGACGGCTGCTTCAGCCGTCTGCAGAGTCCGACGGGCTATCTGGGCCTGCACTGCACTCATTGCGTCCTTCATCTCCTGATCATAGGCGAGTTGCGCTTGCTGCCGGATGCGCTCGGCCAAAGCAAGAGCCTCAGCCACTATTTTCGATTTTTCCTGTTCAGCCTCCGCGATGGCTGTTCTGCGGAACGTCTCCATCTCTTGATCGAGATCGGCAAGCTTGGCCTCGTAAGTGCTCCTAAGACTTTCAGCCTCTTTAAACAAACGGTCAGCTTCGTCCACCTTCTCTTTGACCGTGTTGGCCCGGTTTCGTAAAAAATCCTTGAACGGTTTTGCCGCGAATTTCAGCAGAATCCCCAACATGACAGCGAAGTTGAAGAGCTTTACGAGGAACGACCAGGGTTCCGGCAGTGTCATCAGCCATGCCTCCTGAGTATTCGTGCCACCACCTCTTGCGATAGCCGGTCAGCCTCACCTGATAATCGTTGAAGAGCAGCATCGCTTTCAGCTTTGACCCGTTCCTTCATCTTATCCAACTCGGAGGTAAGTTCTCGTCTCGCCTCTTCAATTACTTTCATCGATGCAGCCTGAGCCTCTTTCACCGTGGCTTCCCGCTGATCCAGAATCGGCCGCCTGCGTTCTCTGGCCCCGTCCTCGTAACTCTTTTCGATCTCAGTTGCCTGCCTGTTCTCCTCCTGCACCTTCTCGGAGAGCGACTGCATGTATGCCCGCCGCCTGTTCAACGCCTTGAGCACAGGCTTAAAGAGAAAGAAGTTCAGCAGGATGAGGAGGATGAGGAGGTTAGCGAACTGGACAAGAATAGTGTAGTTAAAGTCTAGCAAGTCTCATACCCTCTGCGCGAAAGAATGGCTCAACCGTGACACCCTCACATCTGAGCCGCCACTGGAGCCTGTTACGTTAGGACCTTGAATCTACTATAAAACGGCCGCGCCGCGCAAGGTTTTTTTAGCGCGTTTGCGGAAACGCGTGATTTTCCGCCTTAGCTCGTGCCGCACAGGATCTCCACCAGCCGCTCGAGGTCATCGTTCGAGTAGAACTCGATGACCAGCTTTCCTTTGTTTCTCCTGTAAGTAACCAGCACCTTCGTTTTCAGAGCATCGCGTAATGTTTCCTCGATATCACTGTAGGGGGTGCTGCGGCCTGTTCCAGCCTTGCGCGCCTGTTCAACCTCACGTACGGAAGCGCCTTCATTCAGGATCTTCTTGACGAACCTTTTTTGTTCCGCCTCATTCTTGAGGGTGATAAGAACCCTGCCGTGTCCGGAGGTGAGCTTGCCGTCCGATATCAGCTTCTTGACCCATTCCGGCAGCTTGAGCAGGCGAATGATGTTCGAGACAGAGCTTCTTTCGATGCCGATCTTCTTTGCCAGGGCCTCGTGGGTGTACCCAAACTCATCAACAAAGCGCGTGTAGACGGTTGCCAGCTCAATGGGGGAGAGGTCCTCCCTCTGGATGTTTTCGATCAGGGCTATTTCCAAAGATTCCCTGTCATCGACGTCTTTAATGATGGCCGGTACCTCTGAGAGCCCGGCGATGCGGGACGCCCTGAATCTCCGCTCTCCAGCGATAATTTCGTAACCATTCTCTTTCTTTCGAAGGAGGATCGGCTGGAGCAACCCTTTTTCTTTTATGGAATTTGCGAGATCTTCCAGACCCTCTTCTCTAACCGTGAAGCGCGGCTGCCGCGGATTAGCCTTGATCTGAGCGATTGGAACGAGGGTGGTCACCCCCTTCTCTTCGATGTCCTTTAGTATGGCCGAGAGGCCCCTGCCAAGAGGATCTTTCTTGCGCATCTAGTTTCTACTTGATGAGATTTCGGCTGCCAGCTCTAAATAGCTTTCCGCGCCTTTGGAGTTTATATCATAGAGCACCACCGGTTTTCCATAGCTGGGTGCCTCGCTCAATTTCACGTTCCTGGGGATTACGGTGTTGAACACCTTGTTGCCCAAATGGCGTCTTGCTTCCTCCATCACCCTGAAGGAGAGGTTGTTCCGTTTGTCAAACATGGTCAGGAGAACACCGAGGATCTCCAGCCTCGGGTTTACGCGCTTCTTTATGATAGTGATCGTCTTGAGGAGAAGCACAAGGCCTTCGAGCGCATAATACTCGCACTGTAATGGTATGAGTACGTAGTCGGCTGCAGCCAACGCATTGACGGTGAGCAGTCCGAGGGAAGGCGGGCAATCAATAATGATGTGCGACTGTTGTTCCTTCAATTCGGCCAGGGCATTCCTCAACACCATCTCTCGATCTTGATCGTCGAGAAGCTCGACTTCCACGCCGATGAGGTCCGGATGCGACGGTACAAGCGAAAGGTTCGGGACCTGCGTCTCAAGAATAATCTCCTTCATGCTTTTCTTTCCAATGAGCACATCATAAATGCTTGAAGAAACTTTGTTGTATGAGACGCCGACGCCACTGGTTGCATTGCACTGCGGGTCCATATCGACCAGTAAGGTCTTTTTTTCTGCTATGGCTATGGAGGCTGAGAGATTGACCGCGGTCGTAGTTTTTCCGACGCCCCCCTTCTGATTCGCAACAGCGATGATCGTCCCCATCGACCAGATAGATTAGCACAAAAGGCAATAACTATGAAACCTTTTTATAGACGAAGAGTTGGTACTCTTTCGGATTGTTGGGCAGGCGATACTCCATTTTGCGTTCCAGGGTGAAGCCGGGGTATTGGCCTTCCTTTTCCGAGCGCCCTTTAAGGAGATATGCGGTGCCCTCCCCTTTGAGGTGTCTTGCGCCTTTCTGCAGTATGAGCCTCGTAGGCCCAAACCCTTTAGCGAGCAGCGCATCGACATGGAGCGGCTCCAGGCTTTCTATCCTTCCATGAATGAGGCGCACGTTTTCCAGGCCGAGATTCCTTCTGATATGTCGCTGGAACTGGATCTTCTTCAGGGTGCTGTCCACCGAGACCACCTCCATTGTTTCATCGAGTATCGCAAGGGGGATTGCCAGGACGCCGCTTCCCGAGCCCATATCGAGCACCGAAGAGCTGCCCTTGACCAGACTGTAGAGAAAAAACGCGTCGTAAAGAAGTTCGTGGACAATCCACTCGACAGGCCGGATGCCTGTGAGATTGACACGCCGGTTCCAGCGCTCCAGTTCATGGATGAACAAGGAGAGCTTCTCCACCACGGCGAGTGTGTACGAGATACCGAAATAGTCGAGCCCCTCCGTGATCAAGCTTTCCGCTGAAGAAGCTTCCAATCAGTCACCCAATCAATCAATAAGCCGTCTTGGCGGCCTACTGCTCACGGCTCACGATTTTCTATGTACATTAGCATAAATTTCGCTCTTCTGTTATACTAGAGGCATGCGGAAGACGATCCTGCTTCTGGCTCTTGTACCCCTCCTTATCCTCTCTTGCTCAGGGAAGAGTACCACGAAGAAAGTCGATAACCCCGGGGTAATTTACGTCGAAGGCGTAGAGCTGATGAAGAAAAAAAAGTGGGATCAGGCCATAGCCAAGTTTAGCCAGGTGAGAGAGAATTATCCGTTCGACCCGATGGCTGATGTCGCGACGGTCAAGCTTGGAGATGTATATTTCGAGCGGAAAGAGTACCTGATGGCCTCAAGCGTATACACCGATTTTCTCAATTCCCATCCCGATGACGAGAATGCTCCCTACGTGCTCTGGCGGCTCGGGGAATCTTTAGAGAAACTCTCTCTGACCATAGACAGAGACCAAACATACACACTCAAAGCAATTGAGCGTCTTACCTACCTGCAAAACCGGTATCCAACGACTCAATATGCGCTGGATGCCACCGCGCCTTTGCAGAGAATGAGCCAAAAGCTGGCAGATCGCGAGCTGTACGTGGGCGATTTCTATTACAAAACGGGTAATTATAATGCGGCAACCATCCGGCTGGAATACTTTTTGAACAAATACCCAGGGGCTAAGGGAACGGACAACGCCCTCTTCATTCTTTCGGCGGCCTACAGACAACTGGCGGATATTCAGAAGTCCCAATACTACATGGAGAAGTTGGCCAGGGATTACCCCAACAGCCCGGTTCTCAAGGCCAAGGCTAAGGGAGGGAGCGTATCCAAAGTCGTAGGAGCAAGCCAGGCGCTTGCTCCGCAACAGACTCCGGCGCGATCCGTCGTGTCACTCGGCTCCTCCGCGCCTCAAAAAGAAGCGCCTTTGTCCTCCCCTTCCGGCGAAAAAGGGGATAAGGGGTTGAACATCCGTTTGACAGAGGAGGAGAAAAAACCCCGGCAGATCCAACTACGACCGCTTGTCGCACAGACAAGTCCGGCGGAGGCCGAGAAGCAGTTGGCAGGTGAAACCCAGCAAGGGGCAAAGAGTGAAAAAGAGAAGGAACAGACAGGCAAGCCTGATGGAAAGACCAGTGCCTTCGGCTTCACCTCCAAAAAGCCGGTCGATATTGTCTCTGACACGATGGAAGGACTGGAGAAGGGAAAGATCATCATCTTCAAGGGAAACGTGGTTACCAAGCAGGATGACCTGCGGATCTTTTCAGATGGTCTGACCGCTCACATGAACGAGGAGAACAACGAGGTGGAGCGGGCTGAAGCGGAGGGCAACGTCAAGATTGTCAAAGCAGAGCGGACTGCAACCTGCGAGCGGGCCATCTTCGAGAATGCTAAGGGCGAGATAACCTTGACGGGCAACGTGGTCGTCTATTCAGGCTCCGATAGACTTGCAGGGGATACAATTATCTATTATATCAACGAAGACCGCGTGACCGTAGCGGGCGAAAAGGATAAGAGAGCCCGCGTCACCGTTCAGCCGAAGTAGCCTTCAGAAACTGAATTTCATCATCCTTTCTGTACACGAGCGCCTGGCAGGTCGCTACCAGACCTTCGCTGTCCTCCACGGTGATCTGGTAAGTTGCCGTCCTTCTGCCCCTGCTGACCTCCTTTGATTCTGCCCTCAAGAGGCTGTTTTTGACAGCGGGCTTGATATACGTCATGTTCATGTTGAGGGCCAGGGCCACGGTGCCATGGCTGTTTGACGAAATCTCGAAGGCCTCGTCGATAAGCGAGAAGACAGCCCCGCCATGGGCTATGCCATGGATGTTATCCAGTGCGTCCGTGTAGGGCATCTCGCACAAGGCGTAGCCCTCACGCACGTCCACAAGCTTTATGTTGAGCAGCTTTGAGAAGGGTTCTTCCGCAACCTTTCTGAAAAAGGCTTCGCGTTTCCGGCCCTCCATGCGTCAGCCGAGCACCTTCTTGAGAGAATTCTCCACGGTGCCCTTGGGAACAGCCCCGACGATCCGATCGACCACTTCGCCGTTCTGGAAGAGCAGCAGCGTTGGAATTCCTCTTATGCCGAACTTGGCCGGCGTCATCGGATTTGCATCCACGTTGAGCTTCATCACTTTCACCTTGCCCGCATACTCCTCTGCCAAACTCTCCACGATGGGCCCCATCATCTGACATGGTCCGCACCAGGTGGCCCAGAAATCGACAAGGACAGGCACCGTAGATTCAGTCACTTCCTTCGCGAAATCCGCGTCGTTCAGCGCTAAAGCCTTCTCACCCATGGGTACCTCCTCCCTAATTGTCTATTTCATGGGGCTCGCTAGATAGATTTCAACACCATGGGTATCCGGCTAGCCCTCGAAATCTATGGCGAATGGCAACGCCATTCGGAATGCTACTTTCAGCTGAAGCGGTTACTCTTGCCGCACCCTGAAGAGGCGGGCTCCGACGACTTCCTGCTATCGACGCTACCGCAGATCGGGCATGCGTTCTTGCTCGAGTCAGGCTTGCCCTCAAAGGTCTTGCCGCACTTATTGCAGGTGTACTTTTCTTCTGACATGACGCTTTCACCCCCTTATTATTGTAGTGCTTGTTTTAAATATAAGTTGCCCGGAGAAGTTTTACAACTGCCGCCCGGACGCGCAGGGATCCTTCCTGCCTGACGATAGTCACGTCCGGATTCCCAGATGCACAAGCAGGTACCGATTTAGAATATACCAAGTGACCGCGACGATTGCCGCAAGCGCAATCTCCGGCATTGAACCCCGCTTTACCAGGTCACGTCACTTTTTTGCGTGCTGTATGCCATACCGACGTACACATCTTCATCGGACAACTCGTTATAGCCCATCTCTTTCCTCACCTGGCTGCCACCACAATTGGGGCAAAACACATTCTTTGGATTTGGTAAGAGAAAAAGACAGCCGCACTGATCGCACAGATATTCATCGGGTATCTTCACCGTTCGCCCTCCTTTTTTTCCTGCACTCGGGGTCATCCATACACATCCGGTTGATAACGCAGCGACTCCTGTAGATACAATAATCGAGGGGATGCGGGCACGGCTTTGAGTCAATTAGTGGGACACCCGCTTCGCGGGTACCCGGCCGCCCCTCCAGCAGCAAAGCTGCCGGAGCCTCCCGCACCCGCAAGCGGGTACCCGGCTCGCTGTGCTCGCTACATAGATTTCCACTGGCTAGCCCGTGGAAATCTATGTCCACGTCCTGGTTATACTTCTCGCAACGAAGCCTTGTCATTACATTATACGGAAATGGACTCTTGGTGCTTGCACTAAATAGTATGCCTTGGCGACTGGAATGTCAACAATCTTGCAATGAACCGTCACGTAGAATGCGCGGAAAAGAACTCTCGCAGGATCATCTGGAAGTTCTTCTCTATCGTCTTTTTACCCTTGACGACTTCCCCGTGGCCGGGCACAAGGTACTCTACATCGAGCTTAGCGAGCCGCGCGACACTCTCTGCCAGGGTGTGACTGTCGCCTCCCGGCAAGTCTGTCCTCCCGACGCCCAGGTAAAAGAGTGTGTCACCGGACAGAAGTACCTTTTGATCCTCCCAGTAGAGACATATGGACCCTGGCGAATGGCCGGGAGTGGAGAATACCTGGAGCCGTTTTCTTCCGAGCACGAGAGAGCCGTCAGTCAAAAGAAGGCCGAACGGACTTCTCGGCAGTTGGCAACCGGTCATCATGAAGAGGTCCTTCCCTTCGCCCTGGAGATACTCGTACTCCCGGCGGCTCATGGCCTTCACGACGTCAACGTCAAAACGCTCCACCGCTTCCATGTGGTCAGGGTGTCCGTGGGTGCAGATAATGAGTTTACTTGCCTCAAGGGCGACGCCATCCCGGGCCGCACCCTGCACGACGTGACTGAAAAGATGTGCGTGACCGGGATCGATGAGAGTTGGTACATCTCCATCGATAAAGATGGTATTCGCATTGTTCTCCTGGGACGATAGCCAGGGATATACGTATAGATCTTCAAGCAGCTTCATAGTCTCCCTTCATAGCGCATATCTTTCGAGATCGATATCGAGCCTCTCACCGGTCTCCCTTCTAGGGCGGCCGTCGAAGAATTCCAGCGTGACGGTCCGCGAGGCATCCTTACTGTAAGACGCCACGATGGTCATGATTGTTTTCATGGTAGAGTGCTCTATCGGACCTTTGAACATGCCTGAGGGGCCCTTGAAAGAGACCGGGTAGACCAGCGTGTATGGCGGGCCCCAGAATGAGCCTAACCACTCGTTTTCTGCCTTATTCCTTCCCAAGACCAGCTTCATCCCGTTTATCCTGAAGTGACGGCCGATCCTCAAAAGGGCAACGTCCTTCATGGAGAATGGCTCATCCTGAGCTAACAGGTCCGCGAGTTTCTTCGCGTAAATAGGATCCGTCAGGAGACAGCCGCCCGCGGGGGCGCCAAATGCGTGGATGTCATACGTCTGGGCCAGCCGGTACTGCTCTTTTCGTGACCTGCCTGAAATGGCAAGCAACTTTTCACGGTCCACCATCCCCTCCTGCTCCGGTTTTGACGGAGGGAAGAGTCTCGCAGAGAGAGGCCTCAGGATGTGCCCCGCAAGGCCGCTCTCCTTTTCAATCATCGTGATGGTTCGCCTCATCTGGGACATGGGCCTCTGACCAAGGACTTCGCCGGTGATCACGAAGTTTGCGCCTTCGGCACGCATGATCTCGGAGGCTGCCTGAAGCATGAAGACTTTGCAGTCTATGCAGGGGTTCATGTTCTTGCCGTATCCGTGCGCAGGCCTTTTCACTAGCTCCAGAAACCCTGGGCCCTTATCCTGAACGATAAGCCGGATACCAAGCTCCTGTGCCCCTTTTGCCGCCATGCCCCCTTTGTCCGCACCTATGCCGTTGCAGAGCAGCGAAATGAAATGGAGCCCGATAACCTCCACGCCCTGATCGAGCACGAGCCTTGTTGCGAGCACACTGTCGAGCCCGCCAGACATGAGTGATATAGCTTTTGCGGTCATAGGTAGAATCAGAAAGTTTAGCGACGCAATATAATACCGTTTTTTGGTCGCCCCTTCAACCCACCCAGATTCCAAACCCCAATGTAGATATAACAAACAATTGCCCGACGTCGAATATCAAGAGCGATCATCTGCTGTCGGTCTCATCGGAAATTAGAGATTGTTTGAGCATTGGAGTTTGGATATTGGAATTTTCAATGCAATATACATTTCAAGGAATTTACATTATAATGTAGCTGGCTTGGTAAGAAGATTCTTATACTTTGTCTACGAGAGACTCCTCTCCAGAGAAATCAAGCAAGGTCCCATACCCACACACCTTGGGATCATCCTGGACGGCAATCGACGTTACGCGCGAGAGATGGGTTATGATAATCTTGCGGATGGGCACCGTGAGGGAGCCCGCAAGCTCGATACGGTGTTGCACTGGTGTGGTGAGCTGGATGTCAAGATAGTCACCATTTGGGTGCTTTCTCCGGACAACATCCAGAGAAGCGCAGATGAGGTTGAGGGTCTCTTCGATGTGATCAAGGAAAAATTGGAAGAGCTTTCCGACAACCCGATGATCCGTCGATACGGTTACAGGATCAAGACGGTGGGAAACGTCGAGGCCTTACCCGACCGTGTAAAAGAAGCGATACACAGGTCAGAGGAGTCCACAAAAAATCATGGAGAACGGATACTCAATATAGCGATCGCCTACGGGGGCAGGGAGGAGATCGTCGAAGCGGTCAAAAAGAGTATACGCCAGAAGAATGTAGCATCAGTCGAAGAGCTTGCCTCCTGCCTGACGGCCGAAGACATCGCCAGTCATCTTTACACGTGCGGTATTCCTGACCCGGACCTGATCATCAGGACAAGCGGAGAGGTTCGCATGTCCGGTTTTCTCCTCTGGCAGAGCGCCTACAGTGAATTCTATTTTTGTGACGCCCTCTGGCCGGCCTTTCGCAAAATTGATTTCTTGCGAGCAATCCGCGCCTACCAGCAGCGAACCCGGAGATTCGGCAGATGAATCCCCGGAATGAAGCAGTGGCTCACCTCAAGAAGACGGAGCTACTTTCGGGTCTTGATGATGCTACCCTCGAAAAGATCGCAGCAAGTCTGAAAAAGGCCCTGTATCCTGCCAACAGCGTCATTGTCAGGGAGGGGGACGCGGGTGACGCCCTCTACCTTATCGCGCGGGGCGCCGTCGAAGTGAAGAAAAGGGAACCGTCGCTCGGCGTTGATCTCACGGTGGCGAAGATGAGCGCGGGCGCCTGCTTTGGAGAGATGTCCCTCTTGAACGGGAAACCGCGGAGCGCCACCGTAATCGCCGCTGAGGCAACGGAAGTTTACATACTGTCCAAACAAGAGTTCCAGACCCTGCTCGATTCAAATCCCTCCATCTCCTTTTCACTGAACAGGATACTTGCATCCAGGATCGAGGAGATGAACCTTAACAGGGGATTGAGCATGGTTTCCCCCGCGAGACTGAACCTGGACAGGGAAATACTCGCTATAATTCCTGAACAGTTCCTCCTGAGGTACAAGGTGCTGCCCTTGGGCTACTCGGCGGGCACCCTGCGCCTTGCTATGGTGAACCCCGCAAACCTGCTCGTTCTCGACGAAGTGAGAAAGTTCGTGAAGCACGTGCCCATCGAGCCGGTCGTTATCACGGAAGAGGATTTTACCTCCTTCATGAAGCAACGGTACCGAAAAGCTATGGAAGGCCAGACGCGAGCAGGGACCTCGATTAAGGAGAACCTTCTTGACGGCAATGAAGCCGCCAAGCTTGACCTGCTCAAAGACGTTGATTTTGTCGAGAGCGATGATGAAACCACCACGGTGACAGACCTGGAGAAAGAAGCTACGGGCGCACCCATCGTGAGGCTTGGCAACAACATTATAGCGCGTGCCCTTAAAAAAGGTGCTAGCGATATTCATCTGGAGCCGGTTGGGCAAGGACTGCGGGTGCGCTACCGGATTGACGGATTGCTCAGCGAAGAGCAGGTGCTTCCCAAGAGGTTTCAGATGCCGCTCATAAGCAGGTTCAAGATCATATCAGGGCTCGACATTACCGAGCGGCGATTTCCTCAGGATGGGAGGATCAGCATACGGTTGCAAGACCGGTCGGTCGATTTCCGGGTCTCCACGGTCCCCACGAAGTACGGGGAAAAGATCGTGGTGAGGATACTCACGAAGGACAGCAGCACCTTCGGACTCGACAGGTTGATCACCGACGGAGCCACGCTCAAATTAATCCGGGACATGATAAAGAAACCTTACGGTATTATCTATGTTACCGGACCCACGGGGTCGGGAAAGACTACCAGCCTGTACAGCGCTCTGGCCGAACTGCACAGACCGGAGGTAAACATAGTCACCGTGGAAGACCCTATAGAATATGACCTTCCTGGTATTACACAGGTTCAGGTCCATCCCGGCATCGGGCTTGATTTCGCGCGTGTGTTGAGGGCCTTCCTCAGGCAGGACCCCGACATTATTCTCGTAGGAGAAACGAGGGACAAAGAGACTGCAGGCATAGCTATTCAGGCGGCGCTTACGGGCCATCTTGTTTTTACGACGCTCCACACGAACGATGCCGCGTCAACTTTTATACGGCTCATCGACATGAATATACAGCCGCTTCTGATATCGACATCCCTGCTCGGCGTTGTTGCGCAAAGGCTGGTAAGAAGAATATGCCCTGAGTGCAAAGAAAGTTACGTTCCTGACCGTGCCATTGCTCGGTATCTAGGCCTTGAAGAAGGTATCTCCGTGTATAAGGGTCGCGGCTGCGATCACTGCAATCTTACCGGCTACCGCGGACGTGTGGGCATATATGAGGTGCTGGTAGCCAATGAGGATATTAAACATCTGATCGCCCAAGGAAGGAGCACGGAGGAGATACGGAAGAAGGCGGTGGCCGGCGGAATGCGCACGCTGAAAGAATACAGCGCCGCGCTTCTGCGGGAAGGTTTAACCTCCATAGATGAGGTGCTCAGAACGGTGGTGCTGGACACGTGAGAAGACACATAGTGAAGTCGCCATACCTGTCTTTCGCTTTGCGAGTGCTTCTCGGTCTCCTCTTTCTCTGGCTCGTTGCCCTGGTTTTTTATATTTACTACACCGGGGGCTGGAGAGATACGCTCCTCTATTACAGGTACTTTTTCAACCTGAAAAGGCTGAAACTCTTCGTCGCATCCTTCGGGCCTTATGCGGCGCCGGTATATGTCCTCCTGCAATGTATGCAGGTCATCATTGCGCCAATACCCGGCGAGGTCACGGGTTTTGTCGGTGGTCTTCTGTTTGGTGTCTGGGAAGGAACCTTGCTCTCCACTATAGGACTGACCATCGGCTCCTTGGTCGCGTTCGCCATTGGCCGCTTGCTCGGTGCCGGCTTCGTCCATAAGATCGTGAAGAAGGAGTATATCGACAAGTTTGATGACTTCATAACCCATAAGGGTCTCTATATCACCTGGATGCTCTTCATCTTACCCGGCTTTCCCAAAGATTCGCTCTGCTATCTTCTGGGATTGACGAAAATGAGGTATATCGACGTGATTCTGCTCAATGTGCTGGGGAGGCTCCCGGGAACGCTGATGCTCGTGCTCCAGGGAAGTGCCGTCCGCCGGGGTCACTACCAGGAGTTCTCGATCTATCTTATCGGGAGCGCCATCCTCGTCTCTGCGTTCTATCTCTTCAGGAATCAGGTTATCCGGTTCTTCTCGTACGTTGTCCAACCCTTGCGAAAAAAAGCAGAGCAGAAGAAACCTTGATCCCCTTATACCAATTTGCATTCAAGTGGACGACCCCGCCTTCGCCGGGGTACCCCGGGCGCCAGCGAGGAGCCCCACCCGCAAGAGCGCGGGTACCCGGGCGTACTAGCCCGACGTCGAGGAGAGCGACGCAGCGACAACGAAGGTATACGCTTGAAGGGGAATTGGTATTAGGAGACTCCCTCGGGTCGCAAGCTGAGTTCCACTTCCAGGGGATCTTCGGTGACAGACGAAGGCAGCGGCGGCAGCGGGTCGATCATCCGCAGCACCCTTACCACAGATTCGTCATAGATTCTGTTTCCTGATCGTTTATCTATGTTGATATCGACAATCCGGCCGTCTTTCCTGATCTTTATGGTCGCATTTACCTCGAGGTTCTGCTTTTGTGAAGATATGAAAGGAATGTGCCAGGTTGCCTCTATCTTCTCCCTGACACCTACCAGGTAACGGGCCAGGGCGGGGTCTATGAGGCGTCCGCCGGCTCCCCCCGGGCCGGAGAGCTCAGATTGCCCGGGTGTCCCTTTTGCGCTGGCCACGTCGGTCCCTGCCCGCCGTTTCAGATCCCGAATCCTTTTTTCGACGCTTTCGAGATCGTCCTTGGTCGTATTCTGTGGTTTTTCTTTCTCGGTCTTTTTTGGCGCCAGGCTTCGGGCGTCCTTGTCTCTTGTCGGGGTTGGACGTATCTTCTTCTGAGCCCCTTTCTGTGGTTTGACCGCTTCTGGCTGTTTTGCCGGGATGGTCCTGCCTTTTTCCACTCCTGCACTGCCAAGACCGGGCCCGATGTCACCGACGAGGTTCACTGAGTAATAGGATTTGGAGGTGTCATACTTCCTGAAGGCTTTGCTGACAGGGAAACTCAATGCCGCAAGAACTATAAGGTGCAGGGCGGCTGAGATCATAAGCATCTTGTTCCAGTTCTCTTCCCTCATCTCTCTTCTATATTTTTTGTCACGATATTTATTTTTTCAACACCTGCCTCGCGGATGAGGCCCATGCAACTAACCACAAAGCCGTAAGGAACCCTGCTGTCCGCGCGAAGAAATATCTCTTTGTCGGGCCTGTTGGTAAAAAGCAACTGGATTGCGGCCTTCAGATCAGTGGCTTCCAACTTTTTCTCATTCAGGATCACACCTTTGTCCTTGGTGATAGTGAGTACCTGTACGTCCTCCTTCGACGGAAGGGGTCTTGTCGTCACCTTGGGAAGATCAATCGGCATTCCGCTCTGCATCATAGGTGCTGCTATCATAAAGACGATCAACAGTACAAGCATGATGTCGACGAGGGGAACCACGTTGATCTCTGAAAGTGGTCCTCTTTGTTTTTTGGAAGATATCATCGCGTGATGAGGTTTATGATATGGTTGGAGGCATTCTCCAGCTTCGATGAAAGTCCCTTTAGCCTGGCGAGGAGGTAGTTGTATCCGAGGACTGCGGGTATCGCAGTGGCAAGTCCGAGAGCAGTTGTAATCAGAGCTTCGCTGATGCCGGGCGCGACCACAACGAGGCTGGTCGACCCCCTCAGCCCTATCTCCCTGAACGAATCCATGATACCCCAAACCGTGCCGAAGAGGCCTATAAAAGGCGCCGCATTCGCCGTAGTTGCCAGGAAAGAGAGGCGCGACTCAAGCCTTTCGATTTCCTCCGTCATGGTAATTTTAAGCACGTTCTCAACGGCAGGTACAGTTTCCGGCCTTATGTCGAGGCTCTCTTTCTGCCGCACCGCCGTTTCTTTGTAAGTTCTGATGAGCAACCGATAAAACGGACTTTCAGGATTTTCCCGATACGCGTTTGCCAACTTCTTGAATGAATCGCTATCGTTTATGATCCGGAGGAATCGATCACCGTCCCGTTCTACCCGGGAAAATTGTCGCCACTTGAAAATGATGACTGCCCAGGAGACGAGCGAGAAGCAAAAAAGAATGAAAACCACCACTTTTGCGACAGGCCCGGCTGACAGAAGCAGGCCAAGCAGCCCACCCGTGTAAACGTCCAAAGCAGAGAGTCCCATAGAATCGAACTATGATATCCCGAAAGGCCTGCCTTTGTAAAGTAAAAACCCCCTGGGTGGGGCCCAGGGGGAAAAGGGGAGTAATTATGAGAAGTTTCAGGGTTGTGGTACTTAATCTTGTTTGGACCGGCTTAACCGGCACCCATTTTTCGTCAAGAAAGCGACGGATTGTGAATTCCATCGCATCGTGATTGTATACAATATACTCCCGCCAACCGTTTGTCAATAAAAACTTTTGCCTACAGAGCCTTTTGCAAAAGTCTTGATCTTGTTCTCAGTATAATACGTGTCAAACTATCCAGCTATGGGAACGATCGCGGTGTTTTCAACGGATGTTCACCTCTTAGCCACGTGCTCCCGGTATCGATAACATAGTGGACTTCAAGAAAGATTTCTGTTTTCTGTCAGCTTTTTTCTGGTGA
>JADGQN010000324.1 GCA_017881765.1 Syntrophobacterales bacterium
TGGATTCCGGGTCAAGCCCGGAATGGCACCGAAAGAGGCGGTTGACGCCCCGCTGCGTGCGGCGAGGTAGTTCATTTCTTGTTGACTCCGGCATCATATTCAGTTACAAGTTGATTATGGCCTATGGTGTAACTAGAACCACTGCACATATCTACTTATGCGCACCGAGTGATGCGGCATGCCAATCCTTGGTGCGGGCTTTGTCACAGCGGCGGACTACACGTTGTGTTTACAATCCATTGCATGGCCAGCGACTCTAACCAGAAACTGATAACATCGAAAGGATAGCTCATGCTCAGAAATGTCAGCATCAGGAATTTCAGAAGCATTCTGTCGGCCGATATGCAGCTAAGTAACCTGACCGTTCTTGTGGGGGCAAATGGGTCTGGGAAGTCAAACGTCGTGAAAGCCTTACAGTTCATATCCGCGCTAGCCGCCACAGACTTAGAAACGCTGGTTATCTCAAAAGGAGGGTATCAAGCTCTGGTCCCTAAAGCCCTACCGAGAACTTCTCTCAAACAGTCAAAGGTTGAGTTCGAATATTCAATGGAAATCATGGGTATTTACTTGACTCAACCATCTGCAGCCGTTAGTATAATGAGATCATGGTTGAAGACTACCCTCGAACTTTGCTGGAATTGGAAAAACGCTTTTCCTCGGAAGAAGCGTGTAGAGAATATCTCTTCATTATTCGTTGGCCTGAAGGATTTATCTGTCCTCGTTGTGACGGTAAAGCGGTATGGCCAATGCGCCGTGGTCTCTGGAAATGCGGGGCTTGCGGTTATCAGGCTTCGGTCACTGCGGGTACCATTTTTCAAGACAGCCACTTGCCGCTCATCATGTGGTTTCGTGCCATGTGGTATGTGACGAGCCAAAAGAATGGGGCCAGCGCCCTAGGGTTGCAACGTGTGCTTGGGCTGGGTAGTTATAAGACGGCCTGGGCTTTACTGCACAAATTGCGACGGGCTATGGTTCGACCCGGTCGTGATCGACTGCAGGGAACGGTTGAGGTAGATGAAACATACTGGGGTGGCGATGAAGAAGGTGTAGTTGGTCGCCTGACAGAAGAGAAGGACATGATTATCGTTGCGGCAGAAGAGGGCAGTAAAGGCATTGGGCGTATCCGTCTTCGCCGCATTCCTGATACGACCAGAATGAGTTTGCACGGGTTTATTGAGCAGGCTATCGAGCCTGGAAGTACGGTTAGGACTGACGGCCTGAACGCCTATCTGGGGCTGAAAGGTTACGTTCACGACCGACGAGTGCAACGCCGTCAGCCCAAGGGCGAGCATTTGCTGCCACTGGTGCACCTTGTAGTCTCCCTTTTGAAACGGTGGTTGCTTGGAACTCATCAGGGTGCAATTGGTCCTGACTATTTAAACTATTACCTCGACGAATTCACGTTTCGATTTAATCGCCGTAAGTCCGCGTCAAGGGGCAAGTTGTTTTATCGTCTGGTCCAGCATGCTGTGCAAATATCCCCGGCTCCCTACGACATGATAATAAAACCACGAGCCCTTGGGGATGGTTGAGTCAAGTAAATACCCAGAATGGAAATTGACGCGCCTCCGGATCTGCCTCCAGCTCTTTTACCGCTCACCGTGCAGTACCGGATCATATTGTCTTACGAAGTGAAACGTGGGGTAAGGGTGGATTTAGAGGAGATTACCTTTGAGAAAGCGCTAACGATTGCCTCATGGCTGAAGCAGCCCACTTCCCAACCGGCGACGGAGATTCCTCGGGAACTTGCGGACAGCTACATCAAGGTTACCCGCAGGCATGGCAGAAATGACAATCTCCAAATGTTTCCTGACATCTCGGAGGCTAACGTGGACCTTTATCTACGCTGGCTCGGTCTAGAATGGCTTTATCGAATCGAAAAGGGCAGGGTTGATTTAAATAAGGCCAGACAGCTTGTTGGCCTGTTTACGAAGAGAGAGGGTAAAGAGAAACGGAGGCCCGTATCATTTTTGGACAAGAAACACACCTCTATCTGTTCCTTTTCGGAACACGCCAAACGTTTCTCCATGTTCGTTTCTGCAATTAACCGTTATGATTTACTTCAAAACGAGCTCAGAAGAGAACAACAGATTAGCACTTCTCCCAACTTGACACTCGAAGGTGGCAACATGCCATCTGTCCTGAGGCACGTACAGAAAAACGACCCTGCTGCATGGAAACGGATTCTAAACACACTGTGTGAACTAAACCCATTTGTCAGAACGGCGGGCGTGAGTGCGGTAAGAACCGGCAAAGAATTCGTAGAATTTAAGGAAGGCGAGCTCAAGCAGGTTGTCGAATCATGGGAAACGTCAGATGGAACCTTAAGAAGCCTGGCGATGCTGTTAGCTCTCGAAACCCATCCTACACAGGGAACCATAGTTATCGAGGAACCCGAGCAAAACTTACATCCTTGGGCCATCAGAAGCCTCATGAACCACATACGGCAAGTGATACAGGAAAGGAGTGTGCAGGTTGTTTTGACGACTCATTCCCAGCAAGTCCTCGAAAGTGTCAGCCCAGACGAGGTCTGCGTGGTGACCAGAACCGAAAACCAAGGCAGCAAAATTTCCTCTCTCAGACAATTGATCCCAGATCATACCATCGAAATGGGAGAAATCGGCAGGTTGTGGGTCAAAGGGCTGCTTGGGGGGGGTGCCATCCTGTGAGTGAAGTCCCTTACTTCCAGCGTCCGCCATTCGGTTTCATAGTGGAGGGGACAGGTGAATACCTAGCCTATCCCTCGATTGTGGCAAGGATCGTTAAGGAGTCAGGGTTCAACATCCCGAGAGTCAACGCGGGAGGGTTTGCCCAGGTCGTCCATCATCTCGAAGAACATTTATCTGACATCGTTGCCACTTACAAGCCCCTGTCGATACTGATTACCGTCGACCTGATAGATGTCCTCTACAACAAAACAGCTAGGGACTGTTCCGAGCTCATATCCATCTTACATGGTCGAATCGGAGCCTGGTCTAGGGCCAATGAGCATGTCGTGAAGTTCCAACCGTTTCCCGAGCAAATATCAGTGGTCATCCAGATACAAAAATTCGAGCCTTGGATAATAGCAGACAAATTCGGTCTCAGAGATGGCGGGTTCATTAACCTTCCCGAAGGAGAATGTGACTGGGGTGGGTATCCCGATGAAGTTGGCCACCTGGTATGATCCAAGTTGGCCACGTGTTATGATCCAAAGTGGCCACCCCGGTCGGAGCCGTCAGGCGACGCTGGTCGTTTCCTACCTTACATCGGTTCTTCCTTTTGTGTCAATGCTGCTTTTCTCTTTCTCATGGATTCTCCCTTCAGGTTGATCTTGTGCGCGTTGTGCACCAGCCGGTCAAGAAGCGCATCAGCGATGGTCGGATCTCCTATGACCTCATGCCAATGCTCTACCGGGAGCTGGCTCGTAATGATGGTCGAAGCCGAGCCGTGCCGGTCTTCGATCACCTCGAGAAGATCCCGCCGTTCACCATCGGCCAATGCTGCCATTCCTAAATCATCAAGGATGATGACCGACGTCCTGGCAAGTTTCGCGAGCACCCGCGCGTAGCTCCCGTCCGCCCGTGCCATGGCCAGGGTATAATAGAGCTTCGGGGTCCTGAGGTAAAAGGCGGTCATCCCCTCTCTGCAGGCCCTGTGGGCGAGCGCGCAAGAGAGAAACGTTTTCCCCGATCCGGTCGGTCCCACGATGATGACGTTCCGGTGTTTCCTCACCCAGTCGCAGCTCGCAAGACCGAGCATCACCGATTTGTCGAGCCCCCGGGGTGACCGGTAGTCGATGTCTTCCATGGAAGCGGCAAGCTTCAGTTTCGCGTTTTCTAAAAGCCGCTTCATCCGCTTGTTTTCTCTGAAGAGGTGCTGGGCGTCAACCAGCATACTGAAGCGCTCCTCGAAGGCAAGACCGTCCATGTCGGTTCTTCCCATCTGGTCCTTGAGCGCCTCCGCCATGCCCGTGAGTTGCAGAGCGTAGAGCTTTTCAAAAGTCTGTTCGTTGAGCATACGTTTCTCCTTTCATCTATAGTAGGTGTTCCCCCGGATGTTTTCGTGGGTGACCGAAGGACCGGTTAATCGCACCGGAAGTTCCTTGCCGTCCAGGTTGTTCTTGAGGATCGACTCGACGCTCTTGTAGGAATAGGCCTTCATGAAAAGGGCCCTGGTGCAGGCGGCCTCCAACCGCTCAGATCCGTAGCGTCTTCCCAGGCGTATGATGCCGAGCGAGGATCTGAAGCCCTGCTCGGGATGGGGCCTTCGCTCCATGATCTCCTTGACGAGCGCCCCCGTCGAGGGTCCTGTTTTCTCCGCCCATCTTTCGATGCGGGAGGGCGTCCATTCGAGGTAGCGCTTGTGGGATTCCGGCATGTGCTCGGGGCATGTCGTATGCCTGCCGGCCAGATAGCTCCTGGGATGGGAGGCCACCCGTTTGCCCTTGAAGAGGAGCTCCACCGTCGTCGCCGTGATGCGGGCGTCTACCACATGCCCCCTCAGCTGGTAGGGAACACTGTAATAATGGTGATCCACCTCGACGTGGTAATCGATGTTTGCCTTATGTCTTTCCCAATCGGCGTATTCGTACCGCTGCTCCGGCAGGGGCTTCATGGCGGGCTTGTCGATCGTCTCGAAGAGATGCCGCCTCGATACCTTCAGCTTCTGCAGGGGCCTCGTGTTGAAGTCTTCCAGCTTTTCCCTGATCGCCCGGTTGAGATCGCCAATACTGAAGAAGGTGTGGTTCCGCAGCGCGGCGATGATCCATCGTTCTACGATGAGTACCGCCGATTCCACTTTCGCTTTGTCTTTGGGTTTTTTCACCCTGGCGGGGATGACGGCGGTCTGGTAGTATAGGGCCATATCTTGATACGTCGCATTAAGGTCGGGTTCGTACCGGCAGGGATGGGTCACTCCGGTGCGGGGATTATCAGGCACCACGATCTCCGGAACAGAACCCAGAAATTCAAACGTATGGATATGGGAGCTGATCCACGAAGGGAGCTCTCGGGAGGGGACCGCTTCCACATAGCTGTAGTTGCTCGCCCCGAGGGTGGCTACAAAAAGATAGGCCGGCCGCGTTTCTCCGGTAGCCGGGTCGTGGATCGGGATCGTGTCGCCGGCGTAATCGACGAAGAGCTTTTCTCCTGCCTTATAGTCCTGGCGAAGAGAGACGTCGAGCGTTTTTACCCATGCCCGGTACCTGAGGCAGAACTGACTGTACTGATAGCCTTCGGGGTTGTTCTCCTTGTATTCGTGCCAGAGGAGCTGCAGGGTGACGCGCTTCCTTTTCAGCTCCTTGTTAAGATAGTCGAAGGGCGGCATGTTCCGCTGTTCCGCATCCAGGGGTACGGTGGACGGGAAGAGCAGGTTCTCCAGGGAGGTCTCGTCGAGTTGTTCCGGGAGCGGCCAGACAAGACCCGCTCGTTCCGCCCGGTCCACACAGTTCTTGATAGTACCCCGGGCAACACCGCAGCTTTGCGCCGCCTGCCTCGCCGACAAGCCGCTTCCCCAACAAAGACGCAAGATCTCTTTTATCTTTCTCATGGATAACCTCGTATTCGCCATCGACGCTCCTTGCTCTTTTGGCAGAAGCGTACCACGGCAACGTTTGAGATGTTATCCAGCGTCTCTTGTGGCTCTTACGGGGTGGCCAGATTCATCATAACAGGTGGCCACTTTGGGTCATAAT
>JADGQN010000057.1 GCA_017881765.1 Syntrophobacterales bacterium
TCCAGCCGGTCTGTATAAGTCTCTCGCAATCTCGTTTATCAAGAACAGCCTCAAAGGAGGGAAAAGATTCCCACTGGTGCTGATGCTCGAGCCTACGCATCGCTGCAATCTCGCGTGCGCAGGTTGTGACAGGATAAGGCTCAACACTGAGACACACGGTCAAGATCTTTCTCTGGATGAGTGTATAGACGCTGCGGTCCAGTCAGGAGCGCCGGTGGTTACCGTAACGGGCGGCGAACCGTTTCTGTACGAGGAACTGGGAGCACTCGTTGGGCAGCTGCTTCGTATGCGGCGGTATGTATATCTCTGCACGAACGGTCTTTTAGCCGGCTCGCTCCTGGAAGAGCTTTCCCCGCACCCGGGGCTAAGCCTCAACTTTCATCTCGATGGGATGGAGACTACGCATGACCGACTGGCCGGCCGAAGCGGGACGTTCCGGACGGCCATCGAGGCGATCAAAAAGGCCAAGCAGAAGGGTTTTAGAGTATGCACCAATACATCGGTCTATAAGCACGCGGACGTGGAGGAACTGGAGCAGCTCTTCGCTTTGCTTGCAGGTATCGATGTGGATGGCATCCTGGTCTCTCCCGCTTTCAGCTATCAGAGTGTTACGGAGGAAATATTCCTGAGCAGGGAAGAGGCCGCTGAAAAGTTCAGAGGCATGGGGCATCTGTTCACCAGATACCCTTTCATGAGCACACCCATGTATATCGATTTCCTGCAGGGCAAAAGGCGGATGCATTGCACACCGTGGGGCAATCCGACACGGAATCCACTGGGCTGGAAGTCCCCCTGCTATTTGATAACCGATGCATATTGTGAGTCTTTCGGGGAACTGATGGAAAAGACCGACTGGGACAAATATGAATCGGGCGCGGACCTGAGGTGCCGGGACTGCATGGTCCACAGCGGCTATGAGGCTACCGTGATGAGAAATGCTTTTTCAAACCCTCGCGACCTTCTCAGACTCGCCCTCTGGAACTTCAGGTGTCCTTCTTAATGTCCTGGACGGAATCGATATTTGCGCAGCTCTTCAACACCGTTCTCATGAGGCCTTACTTCGCCCTATTTTTCCTCACCTATTTGATTGGCTGTTCGATGCATATGGGGATGAAGAGGGCTACGCTCTTCGGTATCGTCGGTTATCTAGTGGCGTGGCTTGCCGAATTATCTTCCATCCATAACGGTATACCGTTCGGCTACTATTACTACATAGAGACCACAAAAGGGAAGGAGCTGTGGGTGATGGGCGTTCCCTTTATGGATTCGATGAGTTTTGTATTTCTTGCCTGGTCGAGCTACTCGATGGCGCTCACGGCGGTCTCACCTGTTGTGCGTTCGGGTACGACATTTTATCTTCTCGAGACGAAGAGGATCAGATATTCCTGGGAGGCAAGGCTCCTCGGAGCCCTCTTCTTCGTATTGCTCGATATAATCATCGACCCTGTGGCCTTGAGGGGCAGTAGATGGTTCCTCGGGCAGATTTATGGATACCCGGAACCCGGTCTCTATTTCGGTGTTCCCGTCGCCAACTTTGTCGGGTGGTTCGTCGTGGGATGTGCCCTGATCTGGGCGCTTCAGATTATAGATAGATTCCTGGAAAAGGCAGGGGCGAACGACTGGTCCGGCCGCAGGCTCCCGTGGCGCTATGTAATCGGTCCATCCCTATACTTCGGTGTGCTCCTTTTTAACCTGTCCGTCACCTTTTCGATCGGGGAGTATGTCCTCGCATGGGTGGGTGTTTTTATCGTTCTTGCCGAGGTGTCACTCCTCTACCTCTTGTTGAAAGGAAATCTCGCGCGCGGGGCCGCAGTGTGCGCCGTGGAAGCGCACCTTGCCGATTTCCCCGGCGCTGTCTGTCCAGACGCCGGGCACAAATAGAGCTTTATCTCACGCCCGCTCTGATTTCGTTGACACGTTGACACGTCGCGAGAAGCCGTTGACACGTTGATTAGTTGATACGTTGATACGTGCAAGAAAACGACTACTCCACGTGTCCTTCCTCTTCTTCCTTCCACGCATCAACGTATAATCAGTCAACGTATCAACGTCTTTCGTCCGCGTGTCAACGTATCAACGTCTTTTAGAGCGCGCGGGCGAGGGAGTCGAATGCTTGCCAGAGGGTCTCTGAGGCTTTCCGGGAACGCGTTGCAAGCTGCGCTGCCATAGGGATCAGCTCTGGTTTGCGAAGAAGCAGGCTCGCGGCCTTGAGGGCGCGATAGTGGCCGGCGCTGTCCGTTACCTTCAAAAATTCGGGTGGGATTTCTTCGTCGAGGCGGTCTGTAATCGATCTGAACGCGAGAAATGGTATTTGCCTCGCCCGCGCAAGTTCGGCCAGAGGGAACGTCTCCATTTCGCACACAGGGAAGGCGGTATCCATTGGCACAAGCGGCTTAACCGCTTTTTTCTCCATCAGTGTTTCGAGCGTGAAGAAACTTCCGGCCCGCACGCTCGTCCCGCTGCCGAGCCTGTTAAACAACCCGTTCTCATCAGGAATCTGGATGGTCTTTACGGAGTTTCCGGAAACCAGGGAAACGCTTGTGGCCACGATGAGATCGCAGATGCTCGCGTTCTCATAAAGTGCTCCCCCGAACCCGATGGAGAGGATGAAGTCAGGATTGAACGCGCCCAGAACCCATTTGAGCGCCTCTTTCGCATTGCGCGTCCCAATGCCGGTCTTTACCACCACGATGTCATGGGAGAGATATGTTGCCTGCGTTATCCGGAATGCATGTGTTGGCAAGCGCCTTTGCGACTTCACATGCTTCAGCAATGCCTTCAACTCATGAGGGAGAGCACCTGTCACTGCAATCTTCATTGGCCTGTGTTGATGAAGCCATTTTTGAAATCACGACGTTACGTCTTCAGCGACGTCCGGCTTTTCCTGGAGCACCTTATTTATCTTTTCCCAGTTCACCCTTCCAGATAGCCCGCGCCTATCCAGAAGCTTCCTCACTTCAGTCTCCAGCGATGTTGTTCTTTTATAAACATCGCGGTGCACTTCGAGAAATATCCGTCCTTCGGGTGTCAATGCAACCTTTACAGGTTCGTAGATGATTTCTCCCTGGGTATTGGCGCGTACATTCGGAAAAAACTTTTCCATATGCTCTGCCATAATCCTTATGCAGGCGTGGCTTCTGAACTGATAGACGCTGGTGGGCCATATGGTTTCGTGGAGCAGTACTCCCGGAATGGATGTCCGGAGGCTATACCGGCCCAGAGGATTGTCCGGACCCGGTGGAACCGCTGTCTCTACGGGCTCTCCTTTTGTTGCCATCTCCTCCCGGATTGACAATGGCACGTGCCAGGTCGGGTTCCGCTCCCTCCCCTTTATGGTGAAGACGCCGGTCGGTGTTTCCCAGTCGGGCCTGCCGAGACCTACGGGAAAGGCTGAGGCAAGCTTCCCCTCCTTGAAGTAGTAAAGCATCCTGTCCGGAATATTCACGATAATGCCCGTTTCAGTGACTTTTGGAACGATCTTTCTCGTGTTGACCTTCAGCGTGCGGCCGATCTTGAGGGGTTTCCCGAGGTCTACCTCATTCTCTTTAGCGATGGTCTGCCAGTTAACCCCCAGCTTTGAGCCGATGAGAATCAGGGAATCTCCCTTTTGAATCGCGTAAGCGGTTTCGCCACCGATGAATATGTCGGCGTGACTGCCGGAAGGGCACAGTACGGAGAGCGCCATGAATAAGCCAACGATGACCGGATACGCCATTGCCATAGACAATACCAATTAACATGACTGCTGCCGCTTTACAACTGAAAAAGTTGACACTGAAAAAGTTGACACCCGCCCCTTCCGGTATTACGGTGACTGCAGCGTGAATGCCGTGACCGACTGGGGCGAGTATCTGCTCAACGCAATTGACGCATCGGATGTGACGGCCGTTTCAAAGCTCAATCAGGAGTGGCCCAAAGGGGAGGATGCATGGAGTGCACACCTCAGCCTTTTCCCCGCGGTACAGAGGGTCCTGAACCCGCCCTTTATAAATCCTCACCTGCCCAAGATGTATGCCGTCTGTCGGGAACTCCTCCCCTACATGGAAGCAGACGATATCCCGGCGCTTCTTTACATGGAAACGATGGAATATGCGAGGCGGGTAAAGCTCGAGAAGCGTCCCCAGACGGCCCTTGAACAGATACAGGTCGGGACAATTGCCACGACGGCGGTCGTGACAGCCAATCTGTTCGGCGATGTAGAACAGGCCATCACGTCTCATGATGTGGACGGTACAGCCTCTTTATTCGCTGCTTTTCTGCGGCAACAGGATGGGCAAGAATTGGCGCGCAGGTTGCTTCTCCTTGGCAGCGGCTATCTGGATCGGTCGCTGGGCCATTCTATCTCTTGCACGGCCTTCATCCTTCAGGAGATGCTTGTGCGGGAGCAAGGCCGGGAGAGCCTATGGCCTGTGCTTCTCCTTCTCGCGGACTATTTTGTCAAGGGCGGATTTAATACGACTCCTGCACTTCGTGAAGGACTGCAAGGCCAAGAACGCGCCTCGCCCGATTTCATCCTGCGTTCAACGACCGGCTCGTCCTTCATTGACATCCACCACACGATCACCCTGTATGCGATCGAGCGGGCACGCGATCTCTTCAGTAGGCAAGAGTATGGGCATCTGGTCGCATCGTGGCTCGACTGGATGGGAGAGAAGGAATCGGAGGAGGTTTCCGTTGAGGCTTCGAACCGACGCACTGCCCCCGGCTATGGCTCGTTCTACGAACCTTTCTCAGCGCTCGACACGCAGGCCGTTCTCAAGATGGCCATCCCCCTTACTGCGTCCGCCGCGGGTCGCAAGCTGCTTGGCCGCTTCCTGACAAAGGGTCTGTGTGACCTGTACCAGGGCGAGTATGACCCGCATTACGTAACAGGACTTGGAGCGGCACTTTGGGTAGTCGGGCAGTATGCGGAGCATCCGTCACTCGCGTCAAATGCCCTTTATCAGTACCTCACCTTTTTATTCCGCGGCTTGGGCAGGAACGGATAGGCCTCAGAAATAGTAACCAACCGCGATAATGTTGGCGTGGACCGATCTGTTCGGGTACGCTGTCTGTCCGTTTGAGTAATGTCGCATCCTATCTTCGATAAAGAAGTTCTTGTACCTGAGACCGACGCCGGCCTGCAGTGCAAACAGGAGGTGTGTTCCCTGTTCCTCGAAACGGATGGTCGTATAAGCTATGCCGACCCCCGCGGTGACAAAAGGTCTCCACCGCTCGTTTTTGGTGAGGTAATACTTTATCCCCAGGTTGAAGCCGACATCGGCGCCGTCCGCGGGTCTGTTGACATAAGCAGCCCACGGTTCGGCCAGAATTGCGAGGTTTTTGAGGCCGGTGTCTCTTTCGTAAGTATAGGTCAGTTGAAAAAAGTCATACTGCTTCGAGTCCTGGAGGTGTCCCGTTCTCTTGCCAGGATTGAGAAACGCGAAGCCATAGCCTGCCGACAGGCCTTGTTCGGCAGAAAAGCTACTGATTGGATTGAGCAGGAAAAACAGACAGATCAAACCAACCCACGGCACTGACCTTTTCATTCGTTTCCCTTGAGATGTGATCACCGGTGAGCCTGTACCACCTTATGTTGCCGCCCTTCCGATACCTTCTCGGTACAGGTCGTGCGAGGTGCGCTATGGCAACATTCTTATAGTGTAGTGTCAAAATCGGGGTATTCAACCCGGCGAGACGTCATCGTTACGGAGGAGACCACCCATCGCGGTGACTCACACCTGAGGACAATTAGGTGAAGATCTCCTGAAAAAAGCTCTTCATTGCCTCCCACGAGCGCTTATCCGCCCTCTCATTATAGGCAGCCCCCCTGGAAGGGTCATCCCCGGAGGCCGGATTCGTAAAACTGTGTACGGCATTACCGTAGACGATCATCTGCCAGTCAACCCGCGCTCTTCGCATCTCTTCCTCAAAGGCGAACACCTCGTTCGGCGGGACGAGGGGATCATCCGCTCCGTGCAGCGCCAGTACCTTCCCTCGTATGTTCCCGGCATCATTCGGGGTCGGTGTCTGAAGTCCGCCGTGAAAACTGACGAAGCCCGCGATGTCGGCGCCGGCGCGTGCAAGCTCCAGGACAGCCGTTCCGCCGAAGCAGTAACCGATGGCGGCCAGGCGCTTCGTATCGGCAAAGGTGTTGGCCTGCAAGGCCTTGAAGCCCGCGTGGGCCCGAGAACGCATGCGGACCCTGTCCGCCTTGTACCTGTCGGCAAGATCAGCGGCTTCCTCCATGCTTGCCGGGCGCACTCCTTTGCCGTAAATGTCGGCGGCAAGGGCGACGTAACCAAGTTCGGCGAGCTGTCTGACGCGCTTTTCTACATAAGGCCCCACTCCCATCCAGTCATGGATAACAAGCACGCCCGGCCTCTTTCCCTTCATCGCATCGTCAAACCCGAGGTAGCCTTCGAGTGCGGTGTCACCATCCTTATACTCCAGCGTCTTGAGAGAAACCATTGCCACACCTCCTGTTCAATTCCTTCACTACCCAAATCTATGTCCATCCCGGGCTATTGTCCACCCCCGCGCCAACGGCTCCAATTACGGTTCCGCACCAGCCTTTTGCCATAAGCATTTTATGACCCCGTACTATTGTCATACACTAAACACTAAACACTTGCTGATGGCCGCGGCAGATCACGTGGCCGTTGACATATACGATTTGGGCCTTAGACTAAGAGGAGAGAAAGGAGGTGATCAGCAATGAAATATTCTTTCACGTGTCCTGCACCCTGCAACTACGAGATGAAGGTTGATGCCAAGAGTGACGATGAAGCCGTCGACAAGATCTTCGCGGAAGGGGGAAAGCATGTAAAAAAGGACCATCCCGACATGCCTCCATTGAGTGAAGGAGAGGCAAAGGCCATGATACGTACTGGCATGAAAAGAATGTGAGTGCGCCAGGTACGCGTGGCTGCGGGGCCTGGTCAACCTGCGTCGCGTATTCCCCGAGGGTCAATATCGGAAGCCGGAGCGCCATGTGTGAGGCTCGCTTCCCGTCGGTGCCTTCGTGGGAATACGCGACGTCCCGTCGTAACCGACACATTGCAACCGTCATCTTTAAATCTGCTCGCGTGAGGATTAAGTTTATGATTATTCTCGTGCAGAATCAGATAGAGAGGAGTATATGATGAAACTCCAGATCCTTGCCGTGGCGTTACCGGCTGTTCTCGCGCTTGCAGTAGGTCTCGTATTTGCGGAAGCGCCTCAAAAAAGTGGCGTTCCTCCACAGCTGGAGAAGGCGACCTTCGCGGGAGGCTGTTTCTGGTGCATGGAGCACCCATTCGACGAACTTGAGGGCGTCGTTTCGGTCACGCCGGGCTATACAGGCGGCCATAAGAAGAACCCGACCTATGAGGAGGTTTCCTCAGGCACGACAGGCCATGCGGAGTCTGTGCAGATTGTGTATGACCCCGCAAAGGTAGCGTACACGAAGCTCCTTGACGTCTTCTGGCACAACATAGATCCGACCGTACAGAACCAGCAATTTTGTGACACTGGTACTCAATACCGCACTGCCATCTTCTTTCACGATGAGGAACAGAAGCGGCTTGCCGAGGAGTCGAAGAGAGCGCTTGAAAAATCAGGCCGGTTTAAAGGCCCCGTTTACACGGAGATTGTTCCCGCGTCCGAGTTCTATCCCGCGGAGGAGTATCACCAGCACTATTACAAAAAGAATCCGATTCGTTATAAGTTCTACCGTTATAACTGCGGCCGTGATCAGCGTCTGAAAGAGGTCTGGGAATGAGACAGATTTTTCTGGCTTATCTCGTTTCTTTTGTTTTTCTTGTTTAAGCCGGTAAACCAAAGAAACTAGAGAAACCGGAGCGACTATGGGTAGACATCTTGTCTTCGTCGGGGGAGGCCACGCGCACCTGACGGCACTCAAGAACCTTTCCGCGTTCGTCACGCGGGGTCATGCCGTGACATTGATCAGTGCGTCGCCGTACCACTATTATTCGGGCATGGGCCCGGGAATGCTCTCCGGGACCTATCATCCCTCGGAGGCGCGCTTTCATGTCAGGAAGATGGCCGAAGACCGGGGCGCTGCATTCATTGAAGATAAAGTAGTGAAGATTGACCCTATCGGTCATCTCCTGTTCTTGCGCTCCGGCGGGACCGTTGGATACGACGTGGTCTCATTCAACACGGGAAGCGAGGTGCCTGTCGGATCAATCGCCAGTTCTCCGCAGGACAACCTTGTTGCGGTCAAACCCGTAGTCAATCTCCTGAAGGCCAAGCATGCGATCTCACGGGCCATAAAAGCGGGCACTACCTGGAAATATATAGTGGTAGGGGGCGGTCCGGCCGGGGTCGAGGTCTGCGCGAACCTGTGGCGGCTTCTCGACGTAAACGGTGGCAAAGGAAAGATTATGCTGATTGCGGGGGAGAGACTTATGCCGGGTGCGCCTGAAAAAGTACGCAGCCTTGCCCTGGAATCCTTGGCAGGAAGGGGCGTGGAGATCGTCGAAGGCAGCTTTGTGAAGTCGGTTGAACAGGGCAGCGTGACGCTGACCGACGGGAGAACATTTGACTTCGACCTGGGCTTTATCGCGATAGGCATCCGGCCCGCGGCCATGTTTGCGGACTCGGGGCTTCCCATCGGACCCGACGGAGGGTTGTTGGTGAATGCGCATCTCCGGAGCGTCGCGCATGCCGATATTTTCGGAGGCGGTGACTGCGCGAGCCTCCAAGGCCAAACGCTCGCGAAGGTGGGCGTGTATGCGGTGAGGGAGAACCCCATCCTCTTTCATAATCTTAAGGTCGCCCTCGAAGGTGGAGAAATGATGAGGTTCAGCCCGCAGCCGCATTATTTGCTGATCTTCAACATGGGGAACGGCCGGGGCATTTTCTGGAAGAAAGAGTGGGTCTGGGATGGCAGGCTCGCTTTTCTGCTGAAGGATTATATCGACAGGCGCTTCATGAAGACGTTCCAGGTTTCGGGAGAACGCGAGGAGAAAACAGAGTGAAGGCGAATGCCGAGGTAAAAACAAAAGAAGGTTGAGGTAAAGACAGGAGCAAAGGTTGAGGTAAGAACAAAGAAAGGCGGAAATTTTTGTTTTCTCTCAACCTCAACCTTCTGTTGTTCTTACCTTAATTTTCAGGAGGTGGGGTATGAAAATTCTTGACTACTTCAGGCGTGTTTCTACATGGCCGCCTGAAACGGTGCGCACGTTTTTGAAAGAGAACAGGGAAGACGAGTATAACCTTGTGGATGTCAGAACGCCCAAGGAGTATGAGGAGGGCCACCTTCCCGGTGCCCGGTTGATACCGGTAGGTGAGCTGCCGGATCGGCTCGCAGAGCTGGATCCGGCAAAGCCGACTATCGTTTACTGAGCTGCGGGCGTGCGCAGCCGGGCGGCTGCCGCTACTCTGGAGAGTGCGGGATTCAAGCAGGTTTACAGCCTGGAAGGCGGGATCAGGGCATGGAAGGGTCTGGTTGCGGAGAAGACGCCGGAATCAGGCATCGCTTATTTTTCTCCCGCCACAAAGCCGGAAGAGATGGTGGCGCTGGCGTGGTTCCTCGAAAATGGGTCACGCCGGTTTTACGCCGAAGTGAGCCGTAGACTGAACGAGCCCGATATTTCAGACCTGTACGCGGAGCTGGCAAGCGCGGAGGAACGCCATCAAGCCACTCTTCTCGATCTTTACAGAGAGTTCGGAGGCACACCGCCGAACGATGGGTTCCCGAAATCGATAATCTCCGTGGAGAACGAGGATGATGTGATGGAGGGAGGCATGCGCGTCTCAGAGGCACTGCAGTGGGTGCAAGGTAAGAGCACCGCCGCGGTCCTTGGGCTCTCTCTCGCGCTGGAGACCAATTCTTACGATCTTTACCTCACTATGGAGCGGAGGCTCCAGGATCAGCCATCGTCACGGGTTTTTCGTGATCTGTCGGGAGAGGAGAAACAGCACCTGGAGCGCTTAAGCTCGTTGCTCGAAGAGAGAACCTGACAGCAAGTTAGGGTCACGGGTCAGGGGTCAAGGGTCATGGGCGTGAGCCATTTCAATCAGATAGACTGAATAGGCAGGATAGACCAGCTTTCATCGTCCTTTTTCCCGCTTTGTAAACGCGTAGCAGACCACGCTTAATAGGGCGGCAAGACAGCAGACAATAAACGTCGCGTGATAGGCTGCGGGTGGATAGGTGTGGCCCGTGTGCGGAAAGAGGCCGATTATCTTGCCCATACCCGCCGTAAAGACAGCACCTCCGGAGATGGTGAAAAAGTTGAGCCAGGTCATGACGGTACCTGATATGCCTGCGGGAAAGAGTTCCTTTGCATGGGCATAGAGGAGGTTTCCACAGGCGTTAGAAAAGCCGATAAAGAATGCGATAAGTGCAAACCACCCAAAGTGGCGTATGGGAATAATGCCGGTCAAGGGTATCAGCGTGACGCAGTAAAGGCCCATGCCCACGAGGGCCCACGTTTTTCGTGAAAACCGGCTCTTGTCGGAAAGACGCCCGGAAACGGGATTGCCAAGGGCGTAACCTGTGGATAAAAAGATCAGCACGGCTCCAGCCTCAACGGGCGAATAAGCCATGATGTCAATGAGGTAGACGCCGAGCCAGAGGCCTTGAATGGCGACGAAGGTACCGTATCTGAAAAAAGTGGTGGCGCCCATTTGCCAGAACGAAGCTGATCCCAGAATGAGCCGGATTGACTGGCGAACCTTGATCTCCTCATAAGAAGCAGCCATTCCATCCTTCGGGTTGCTCTTGCGCGAGCGTCCTGGTGCGCCGATGATCAAGAAGGCCAGTACTCCGAGGACGCCCGTGATAAGGCCGGCAAACGCGGTAGAAACTCTCCATCCCACAATCGATGTGAGGTAGGCAAGCGGAGATGTAGCGAAGATGCTGCCCGCTGTGCCAACCGAAATAGTGAGCCCCATGAGGAAGGCGAATTGGTCAGGAGGGAACCTGAGGGCATAGACTTTTAAAGGGCCCATCAACATTGAGGCCATGCCCATGCCGATGAGAATACGTCCGCAAAAGACGATCGTAAAGGAATGGCCCGCGGCAAAGAGGAATGCCCCCAAAGCGCCAATCAGCGCGCAGACGGTCACGACAAGGCGTGGTCCTATACGATCGAGTATGGGTCCCATGGGGATTTGCAGCAGGGCAAAACAATAGAAGTAGGCGCCACCTAAGATACCAAGGGCTTCTGCCGTGAGGCCAAGATCAGCAACAAGGTTGGGGGCAATCACAGCAATAGAACCACGGTAAAACATGGATAGCGCAAAAAGCCCCGAGAGAATGGAAAAGGTGAGGATGGGCCGGTTCGCCCGGCCAGGTTGGTTATCCATCTTCTATTCCTGTCGCGTTGTCCCCATTATACACTAGAAACCGGACCGGATAGATGAGACTGAGCCTTTGAGCCGTCAGCCACCGTCAAATGAACCAGGGTGACATGCGCTGCCAATACACTAGAGAAACTGAAGAAACGAGGGAGACCGGATGAGCCAGACATACCCGGTTGATTTCGGCCCTCGTGGTGCTTATAGTCTGACTATAATAACAAAAAGAGCCGTGGGCCCCGTTCAGAACGGTCTTTCGGAAGGAGATGCGTATGAGACTAAATAGACTAAACAGACCAGTGGTGCTTTGCATTATGCTCCTGGTTACTTTGATGGCTGCCCGTTCTCACGGCCAGGATACCTCATGCACATTCTCGGTCTCTCCGGCTACCATATACTTTCAGCTCCCCGGTGGTAACGCGGACGTATATGTCAAGGGTTCTGCTCCCGCGTGCACTTTTAGTGCAAAAAGTGCGTATCCGTGGATCACTGTTTCCGTTAAGCAGGAGCAAGGCGAAGGCAAGGTTTCAGTCACCGTCGATGGTAACACAGGCTTAACTCACCGCGTAGGAAGTGTGCTCATCGACGGAGAGGAGGTGAGCATTATCCAATATGGTCCCCGGCTCAGCGGTGGGGGGTAGACTCCTACACATCTTGATATAGCCGTGTGAAAATTAGTTCGTCGCAAGTAGCATCAGTGTCCTGAAAAGAGGACGATTCCCGAAGACAGGATCGAGCGACTACCTGTCTGCAGACGTTCCACAACGCTGCACATGGGCCAAGAGCCTGAAAATACTTCAAAAAACGCGTTTACTCAATTTGCGACACGGGTGGGCATGGTTCTTGTAGAAACGTTCACAGTCCAGGTAGCCATTGCGGAAGAGAGCCCGCATAAATAGACAAGCGATACCGGCTGTCGGCCATCAGATTATCGTAAGAGGAGGTCAGCATGTTTGGTCTTGGAATGCCTGAATTGGTCGTTATCATGTTTCTTGTTCTGATCATCTTTGGCGCCGGGAAACTCCCCGAGATCGGGGGTGCGATCGGCAAAGGCATAAAGGGGTTCAGGGGCGCAGTGGCGGAGCGAGACGGGCTGCCCCCTACTGAAACACCGAAAGAGCAGGGAAAGGCATAAGATAGCCATTTCATCTGCCTTGGTACTATGCCTGGGGATCCGGATGAACCCGGGCGAGGTGACAACCGTCATTATGAAGTTCGATCCACCGGAGCTGCCAACGGTAGGTATGCGCAACGCCACGAGCCTGCGGTTCAAATAACTGGTCCCTGGCAAGAAGGTGAATGAGTACGTTTGGCACTGCCACATCCTGGAGCACGAGGAGCATGACATGATACGGCCGCTGATAGTCACGTAATACCCGTGTCATAGGCTCTTTTGACAGTAGTCCCTCGACTTATGTGAAGCCTTTTCCCTCGTCGAATTATTCGGCCCTCATGTTGCGGATTTCATGGAAATGTTCAGCTTAGTACGTTAGACTTAATACCTACGGGCCAAGAACAAATCCGTTAGCCAAGGAGGATGACATGGCAGAGGCGACCAAGGTGCGTGTGAGGAAGGTCGGGCGTTACGGCTGGGTACCTGACATTCCGGATCAGCGTGATCAGAAGTTCAGGAAGGTTTACAGGATACCTGCAACGCTGCCCTCATCGGTTGATTTGAGGCCACACTGCTCAAAGGTGGAGGATCAGGGACAACTTGGCAGTTGCACAGCCAATGCGCTCGTCGGGGCGACGGAGTTCCTGATGATCAAGAATAAGACGACTTATGCAGACCTGAGCCGGCTCTTCGTCTATTACAACGAGCGGGTGATGGAGCATACGGTGAACGAGGACTCAGGGGCCATGATCCGTGACGGCATCAAGACACTAGCGAAGCAGGGTGTCTGCACGGAGAAGAAGTGGCCTTACAAGATCAAGGAATTTACGAAAAAGCCCACGCCTGCCTGTTACAAGGAGGCCCTGGACTATCAGATCATTTCCTATCAGAGGATCGAGACCCTCGACGAGATGCGTTCCTGCCTTGCGGATGGGTTCCCGTTCGTTTTCGGGTTCACCGTCTATGAAAGCTTTGAATCTCAGCAGGTGGCAAAGACAGGCGTCGTGAACATGCCGAAACCGAAAGAGAAGGCGATGGGCGGCCACGCAGTGGTCGGTGTCGGTTACGATGATAAGACAAAGCGGTTCATCGTGAGAAACTCCTGGGGCGAGAACTGGGGCAAGAAAGGTTACTTCACGATGCCTTATGATTACGTGGCGAACAGGGACCTCTCTGACGACTTCTGGACAATCCGTGCGGGAGAGCAGATGTAAAGTTACCGAGAACTTAGTGAGCCGTAAGCGGCGAGCCGTGAGCAGTAACACCGGACAATCGGTATGATTTGCGGGTGTGGCGCGCTAGGGGTCCTTATCCTTACAGGATGCCGCGCTACGGGATGCTTCCTTCCAGGATGCTCCGCTAGCGCCAGCGCGGGTGGGGACAGGCCTTGAGGAGTCCAGGTCCATCCAGACACAGAAGCGCTTAAGTCTTGTCAGGCTAAGCAGTTTGTTAATCTCGCGCAGCGGGATGTGTTGATAGATTTGCCATGAATTATATATGGCAAGTTGATTTAACGAAAGCATCCTGAAGACATCGAGCGTTGCCTGGTCATTATTTTGCGCTGAATGAAAAAGAGGATAAATCTGTGCGAAGAGCTCCTTGTCCCACAGGTCGGCATGTGGATAGAATTCCCAGATGATACCGGAACCGGGAAAGCCTTCTTCGCCGAGGTGCGTGACGGCATGGCTGATTTCGTGTATGGCCACTAGATGCTCCAGCATTTCGTATGGGGCGCCCAGCGACTCGGCCGTCGATTCACACACTTTTTTATAGATAACGATCCTTTTCTCCTCGGGAAGGTAGTCTCCCAGCAAATCAGTGGCTGATTGGTCTACCGGCTGGAAAAACCTCTCCCTTTGCCCGGGTGGTCCCTGTTTTTCTGATCTCCCCGACCCGTTCTCCGCATCCGGCTTATCCGCTAGCGACTGTTCTAGAAAAACAGCAGCATCCACCGTGACGAGCACCCCTTGACGTCGCTCGTCCGAGTACTCGATGGAAACATCGTGTTCGAAGTACAGCCCCGCGAGCCCTGCAATTTCAGTGAACAGACGTTGGTATCGCATGACAGGCTCTCATACTCCTCAATCCATGAGTTCTTGCCGTGGTTTCCCAAGGGGACCGCGCCAAGCAGTACGTAGATATGTTATCGCACTATCGGGCGATCTCTTTACTCAACCGTGCTGTCCGCTGAAGTGCAAGGGTCTTTTGACTCCAGCCCTGACATAGGGTCCGCCTGGAATTTTAATAACCCCCAGCCTAAAGGGAAGGGATAATGCATTTAATTGTCAGGACAAAGAGAACGGGGTAGAATAGGCGTTATACCAATTAGCATTCAAGTTGGAGACCGAGGCGGCAGCGAGGAGCTGACGCAGGCGTACTATAAGTACGTCGAGGAGAGCGACGCAGCGACAACGAAGATATACACTTGAAGGCAAATTGGTATTAGGTCGACTATTAACCGGAAGGGGGTCACGAAAGATGTCAACGGGCAAACAACAAGGATGGAAGGCGAGACGCACAATTCTCGTGAGCGGGCTTTTGCTTTTAGTGACGGCGGTCTCATCACCGGCCCAGACGTATCCGACCAAGCCAATAAGTATTCTGGTGACGTTTGCACCAGGAGGGAACTTGGACACAGTGACGCGCGTGATTGCAAACAAGGCGGAGAAATTGCTGGGCCAGCCCATTGGCGTTGAAAATAATGGTGCGGGTGGAGGCTCAGTCGGACTGGGCATCATAGCAAAAGCAAAGGCAGATGGTTACAGGCTGGTAGGTTGCACAAGTATCGGTATAATAGGGATTCCACAGTATCGGGCTGTCACCTATAAGCCCGAAGATTTCGTCCCTATCATGCAGTTCGGTCCGGGCGAATCAGGTCTGGCGATCAAGGCAGACTCACCCTGGAAAACATTGAAGGAGTTTGTCGAATACGCCAAGAAGAATCCCGACAAAGTGACCTACAGCACGTTCGGCATCGGCACAACGACCCATCTTTCGATGGAATATATCGCCAAGAAAGAAGGCATTCGCTGGACACACGTCCCTATGCAGGGCAGCTCGGCAGCCGTGACCGCTTTGCTGGGAGGTCACGTCACAGCCATTTCGGTTGATACGACATGGGCACCCCATGTCAGGGCGGGAGCGTTCCGCCTCCTGGGCACTCATGGTGAGAAGCGGATGAAGTCTTTCCCGGACGTGCCCACTTTCCGGGAGTTGGGCTATGATTACGTCAATCCGACTATCTTTATGTATGCTGCGCCGAAAGGAACGCCCCAGCCCATTGTCAACAAGCTCGATGAGGCATTTCATAAAGCGATGGATGAACCTGAATTTACGAGAACCATGGCACAGCTGGACCTCGATATCCAGTATCGCAACTCTGAGCAAACGAAAAAATTTCTCCAGGAGCAGTACGTTCTTCTCGGCAAAATGATCCGCGATTTCAATATACCGACTGAGTTAAAAGAGCCTGCAAAGAAATAGGGTGGCGCGCCGTGCCCTTGATCCCTCGCGAAGTCAGGAAATTTCGGAAGGCCATTTACATTTACTACAGCGAGCACGGGCGAGAACTGCCGTGGAGGCAGACGCAGGACCCTTACCGGATACTTGTGTCTGAAATCATGCTCCAGCAGACGCAGGTGGAGAGGGTACTGGAAAAATATCCCGGTTTTATCCGGCAGTTTCCCAACTTCCGGGCTCTGGCTGATGCGCCGCTGCGCGATGTCCTGACTGCGTGGCAGGGCCTGGGATATAACCGCCGTGCAGCATCGCTCAAAAAGATCGGAGAGATTGTTACGGAGGTTCATGGCGGGGGACTCCGGGCGGATGTCGATTTTCTCACGGGACTTCCCGGCATCGGGTATAACACGGCGTGCGCTATCCTTGCTTTTGCGTTTAACAAACCGGTCGTATTCATTGAGACGAACATACGTACCGTGTTCATCCACCACTTTTTTTCCGAAAGAGACGCTGTAAGGGACGACGAAATCCTGCCTTTGGTGGACCGGACGCTCGATTGCGAAAACCCGTGCGGGTGGTACTCGGCCCTTATGGATTACGGGACCATGCTCAAGAAAACGCATGGGAGCATCAATCCCAAAAGTGCCCATTACCAGAAACAGTCGCCCTTCAAGGGCTCGGACCGGCAGGTCCGGGGGATGGTGCTCAAGCATCTTCTTGGGAGTCCGTGTGCGTCACAGTCTGACCTGGCGGAAAAAGTGGGTGT
>JADGQN010000325.1 GCA_017881765.1 Syntrophobacterales bacterium
TCCGCCTCGCACCTCGTGCGACCCTCCAACGAACTTGGGGACACTGCTGCCCTAAAGTCAGGGAAGAGACCAGGGAAAAGTGACGCCGTGTATGGGCCTGGAGACATCTATGTAAAGAAGAGACATTCAACTTCAACGGTCTGTCCTGATCCCGCGCATGCTTGTAATGCCGTTGGAATTGGGAGAGAATAAGGCAGAGGTGACAACATGTTGATCGGCATCGATGTCGGCGGCACCTATACGGACGGGGTGCTTTTTTCTGGAGGATCGGTGATTCATACCGTCAAGCATCTTACGGACGTGGATGATTTGGAGGGAACACTACTTTTTGTTCTCGACGAACTCCTTGCACAAAGTAAAACTAAGAACATACAAAGGGTTGTTTTGAGTACCACGCTTGTGACGAATCTTCTGGCCACGGGACAGGGAGAACGTACAGCACTCCTGCTTCTACCCGGCAGCGGGCTCCCTTTTTCAGCCTATCAGATAAGCCCCGATACCCATTTCTTAAGAGGCAGCATCGATTTTCGCGGCAGACAAATCGAGGCACCGGACAAGAAAGAGATCGAGAAGGTCCTGCAGGAGATTGACCGGGCATGCATTCAGAGGGTGGCTGTTGCGGGGAAGTTTTCCAATCGCAATGACCGGCATGAAATGCTCATCAAGGAAATGGTTCAGGCGCGCTACCCCCATATGGATATATGCACCAGCAACGAGATTTCCGGACAACTCAATTTCCCGCGCCGCGCCGTGACCTGCTATTATACGGCTATGACTATCAGGGAGTGGAACCGCTTTGCCGATGAGATTGAGACAGCCACAGGCAGCCGAGTTCCGGGTTGCGAGCTTCATATCTTAAAGGCTGATGGTGGCACCACTACCATGGAAGCCAGCCGGAAAAGACCTTGCGAAACCGTATTTTCAGGGCCTGCGGCCAGCACCATGGGCAGCGCGGCCTTATGCCGGGGAGCTTTGAATTCTGTTGTGGTAGATATCGGTGGAACCACTTCGGACATCTCCCTGCTTATCGAGGGTCAACCCCTCTATGCTTCAAAGGGGGCATTGATCAGGGGGCATCTGACCCACATCCATTCCTTTGCCGTCAATTCGATAGCCATGGGTGGAGACAGTCCCGTCTTTAAGGAATCCGGAGAGTTAAGGGTGGGGGCAGTGCGCCTGGGGGCAGCAGCCTGTTTTGGGGGAGAAACGCCCACTGTAATCGATGCTTTTAACGTCTTACTGGACTTGAATATTGGAAATCCAAGAGCTTCGCAGACAAAGCTTGAGGCGATCGCCGGACTCTTGGGCCAATCTCTGGAAGGGCTTTGCCGCAGCGTTGCTGACCGGGTAATAGAGGCATTAAAGGAAAGCATTCAACAGATGTTCTGCCAGTGGGAGGACGAGCCTGCGTATAAAGTCTGGGAAGTGGTGAACCGTAAGAGATTTATCCTCCACCAGATCATCGGTATCGGCGCGGCAGCGCCGGCTATTGTCCCCATGCTGGCGCGGGAACTGGGCGTTAAGCATTTCCTGCACCGCTATTCACCGGTGGCCAATGCGCTTGGTGCCGCAGTGGCCAGACCCACTCTTGCGGTGCAGGTCCACGTTGATACCCAGAGCAGGGTCTACACCGTATCGCCGGAAGGGTTGAGTGGTGCCGTTGAGAAGAATGATTACCAGATGCAGGATGCAAAGCAACTGGCTCAACGTTTTCTCAAGGAGATCGGCCGCAAAAGGGGCCTCTCAGCTTACGCGGATGAGGCCCAGGTCTACCTGGAGGAGCAATTCAATGTCATCCGGGGTTCTCGCCTGGCCGGGAAGATCTTTGACGTAGGCATCCAGATCGCGCCCGGATTTATTCATGGATACGAAGGGGTGGCACAATGAAACCGACAGGCGTGCTTTTTTTTCCTGCTTTTGATTGGGCTATCAGCCCCACACATCCCGAAAGGGAAGAGAGGCTCCTTTATACGCGCGACCAAATCTTTGAAGAGGGGATTATGGATATGCCCGAGATCAGGGAGTATCATCCCCGCCTTGCCACGGTCAAAGAGATATCACGCGTGCATTTTTGTGTTCCCGACGTGAAAAGCCGTGTCACGCAGGCCCATCTGGTTTCAGCCGGCTCGGCCCTGGTGATGGCGGACGCCTTTATGCGGGGAGAGGTCAAGAACGCCTTTGCCATTACAAGACCTCCGGGTCATCATGCCATGACGGTGTCGCACGGCAACCGTGGTTTTTGCGATATCAATAACGAGGCCGTCATGGTGGAATACCTGCGCCGGACATATGGCATAAAACGTCTTGCCATTGTCGATACGGACGTACATCACGGCGATGGGACGCAGGAAATATTCTGGCACGACCCCGACGTGCTCTTCATCTCCTTCCATCAGGACGGGCGAACCCTCTACCCGGGGTCCGGTTTTGCCGAAGAGCTTGGCGGCCCGCTGGCCTACGGAACTACCATTAACATCCCCATGGCGCCCGGGACAACAGATACCGGGATCCACTATATTCTGGATAATCTTGTATTGCCGATCCTGGAGGAGTTCAAACCGGAGGTGATAATTAATTCAGCCGGCCAGGATAATCACTACAGCGATCCTCTGGCCAGGATGAGTTTTACGGCCCAGGGCTACGCCATCCTTAATCAGAAACTGCGGCCTGATATAGCTGTTCTGGAAGGGGGATATTCTGTGGAGACGGCCTTGCCTTACATTAATATGGCTATCATCATGGCCATGGCCGGGATAGACTTTTCCAACCTGCGTGAACCTGATTACAACCCGGAACGGTTCAAAGAGTCCCGCGGAAACATGGATACTATCAAGGCCCTTATAGAAAAACAGCTGGCCAACTTCCGAGGGAGGGAGGCGGTGGTGGAGGGCTTTCGCAAAAAAGAGCGTGCCTTTGAGACAACGTCGCGCAACATATTCTATGACACCGACGGCCTCCACGAAACGCAGCGCGTGGATTTCAGAATCTGCCCGAATTGCTGCGGTTTTCGGACAATCGCATCATCGGCCACTCAGCGGAATGGCCAACACTATACGGTCTTCTGTATCTCACTGCCGGGCGCTTGCTGCGGGGTCTGCTCTGAAGAGGCCTACCATGTTTACGAGGATATGAAGGACCGGGAGGGGTATAACTACATCTATTTGCAGGACCGTATCAAGGATGAGTTTCGTATTCTTGACGACAAGACCGGACAGGAGACCGTACTTTAATCGGCCCCCCGTCGCATTACACCGATATTTCAGCGATACCGAGCTTCCAGCTGAAGCTTGGTCTCTGCCGAACGCGCTATCTATGCTTTCGGTGCGTAACGTGCAGTGGTTGGTAAAGAGATGCGTTCATCGCCACCGCTTGCAGGGGAAGCACGGTGCGGGTAGCTTCCTCCGCACTTTTCGTCTTATTCAAAGGACTGACGCTTTCACTCGGTATTCAGCTATTCTTATGTGAGGATTGTCCGTTTGAAATGGGATTGGAAATGGCAGATAATGGACTATGGCCAATCAGGAGGCGCGCACGGGGGTGAAAGTTTGAAACAAAACTTCACATTACTGTTTGCATTGTCAAGAAGAGATAAGAACTTCGTTTTCGCAGTAACCAGATGTTCAACCATTTCAGTGACAATATGCATGCCTTTCGTCGCTTATCAAGGCTTTCTTCGTCATTGTTCTCGGTAGTTTTCAAAGCGCAAAATTCCTTCCTGTAATGGCGCATGTCAATACCTGTCTACTTATTGGCGATTTGAAGTGATAATGTTGGAGGCCCCGGTTCAGCCATATTGGTCAGGCGGAGAAACTTTAGAGCACTTGTATTAGCCGCTGCTTAGGTTAGAATAGAGTAAGCTGACGCGCGTTTCTGAAACATCCGATCGAAAGGGGGCGCAATGCATTTCGCAGAAAGAACAATCCCGCACATCCATTTCCACCGGCTTGCAGCGGGTCTCATACTGCTCGCTGGGTACCTACTCATGCTCCCTTGCGTCCAGGCCCATGAAACCTCCGTGATTCGCAACCTTACCATCGACCCGGCTGTCATCTATGTGGGTGTTCCCTGTTGGGTGGTTGTGAGGGCTAGCGTTCTACCCGATGCCGCGCTCATAAAGTCCCGTATCAATCTCTTCCGGATCGACCAAAATGGTGCGACCGCCATTGTGGACCGCCTCAAGAAAGACGGTACTGTTGGTGCCCTTGAGAGTGAGTCATTGTATACAAACTGGATCCAATTCAAAGAATCAGAATCTGCAGTCATCAAGCTCCAGGTATCGGCTGAATATGAGGGTGGCAGGAAGGAACTCTCCGAACCCTTCTTTCTTAAGGTGGATCCCAAGCCGGACCTCAAGGCAATCGAGGCATCGTGGAAGGGATTCGTCAAGAAGATGGTCGGTAAGGACCTCGACGGCGCAGCCCAGTACTGGATGGAGAGCGAGCGCGAGTCATTTAAAAAGGACATGAACGAAACCGGCATGCGTAAGGCCTCGGCGTGGTACAAGACGGTAAGGGACTCCAAACCCAGGATTCTTCAGCCCGGCGTGATAGAAGTGGTTTTCAAGATCACGTTGGGCTGGGGCAAGGCTTCCGGTGGCACGGTCGCTTTCAGACCGGATACCGATGGCGTCTGGCGGATTCACGGAACAGTCTTTTACAGCGACGAAACGTGAAAGACTCTATGGGGATGTCGCTGTTCGGGTCTGGGGCGGTTTGTGCCTGTGCGTTGCTTTCTGGATGAGATAAGCCGGCTCTCAGCGAGCATGATGGTCGAACTCTGGCAAATGGGTAGTCCATCGAAAGGAGGTATACGTGAACCGAAGAAAAGGACAATCTTGCGGATCAGGCGACCTTCTGTATAGGATTCGGCTATCGATTATTCCAATCCTCTGCTTCTTGGTCTTCAGCAGTGTCTCCCCGCTCCTGGCCCAAAAACCCGCGTCTGACGCCTTGACCAAAGAAAAGCTGGATATGATCAAGGAGGCTTTGAAGAGTGGCGAGGACATCAACGAAAAGGACCCGGAAGGAAAAACGCCTCTCATGGGTGCTGCGGAGGACGGAGATGTCGCGGTGGTGAAATATATGGTGGAGCATGGTGCCCGGGTGAATGACAGATTAGAAACAGGAGTGACCGCCCTGACCCTTGCCTTAGTCCACGCCCATTCTGGCGTGGTCAAATACCTGCTTGAGCACGGAGCCGACCTCAACCCCACGCTTGCGGTCCTCAAGGGATCCACGATGTCCCCGTTCGGCAAGCACGTGATGTGGACCTCTTTCTGTCTTCTTGAACCCGATGCCCTGTCACTCGCCTTCTCAAAGGGCCTCACTGACAGCGACGGGGAGTTTATCTGGTCGCAGTCCATCGGCGTTCTTCGCAACGTGCGGTGCAACGCGGGAGCCCTGAAGCTTTTTTTGGACCGGGGAGCTGATCCGAACAAGGCTGTCGGAGAGGGAGCAACCCCGCTCACGAGCGCAGCCGGGGCAGGCAGGCTCGACGTCGTGCAACTCCTCGTCCAAAAGGGGGCCAATGTCAAAGCCCCAAACAAATTTGGCATTACCCCGCTCAAGGCGGCAGCGAACGCACAGAAGGACAGAGAAAAAATAATTGAGGTTCTCAGGAAAGCGGGAGCGAAAGAATACCTGTCTCTCGATACAGC
>JADGQN010000326.1 GCA_017881765.1 Syntrophobacterales bacterium
TCTCAGGCTATGACACACTCCTGGGAGTACACAAGAAAGTTTTCCTTCCCGACAGCCCCGGGAAACACCCCGGGGTAAGGCCGGGCATCCTTGACGGAAACCCGATGCATGAAGAATTGATGGCAGCGCTGGCGCTTGTGCCCATACCTCTCTTCTTGATCAATACCGTTGTCGATGATGAGAAAAGGTTTCTTAATCTCTTCGCCGGAGATGTCAACGAGGCTCACAGAGCCGGCTGCGACTGGTATGCGAAACATTTTGGCGTCGAGGTTAGGCAGAAGGCGGATGTGGTCATCGTGAGCGCGGGAGGATACCCGAAAGACATCGACTTTATCCAGACACATAAGGCGCTCGACCACGCTCAGGCTGCTGTCAAAGATGGCGGGAGCATCATCCTCATTGGAAAATGTGAGGACGGCATCGGCAACCCGTACTTTCTTCCGTGGTTTGATTATCCTACGGCGGAAGAAATGGAGCCCTTTGTGCGGGAGAGTGATAAGGTCTATGCACAAACAGCGTACGCAACGCGCTTGAAGGCAGAACGATTCAACGTCATATTCGTATCCGACCTGGATGACAATGATGTGCGGAAGATGGGCATGATCCCCAAAAAAAGCCTCACGGACGCGATCAGCTCGGTTGATGCAGGTCAGGAATTGCTATGCTACGTTATACCTGAAGGTTCCAAGACGCTGGTCTTTTAAGGCAGGAGAAGGGCTAGAGGAGAAAACATGGAGTGTATTGCGGAAAAAAACCTCGCGGCATGCACGTGCACTTATGACTGCGAGAGACGGGGCAAGTGCTGTGAATGCGTAACTTACCACCGCAGCCTTAAACAGATCCCCGGCTGCTTCTTCTCAAAGGAAGCCGAGCGAACCTACGACCGCTCGATCAGTCGTTTCATTAAAGACAGCAAGTAAGATAGGTTTCTCTGGTTGATCCGATTTATTTCGTCTGTCTGGTTTGTCTGAGTGCAATCATGAGTTAGTAAATAGCCTGTCATCTCGACCGAAGGGAGAGATATTGAAGTTCTCTTGGATATTAGGATTTCTCGCTGCGCTCGAAATGACAGCCGAGCGCCCTGGCAGCAAGCATCCTGTAAGGACCCTGTTCTTCCGGCCCCTAGCCCTTGGACCCTCGAACCCTGGAACCCTCGAATCCCTGGACCCTGCCTTTTAGATGTGTTTGAACGCTTTTCTCACCGTCTCTTCCGAGACGGGTTCTGTCATCAGCGCGACAAGGACAAAAACAGCAAAGGCGAGAGGCAATGCAATTACCTGCGGGTCAATCATCTTCCAGGGAAGGGGAGCCAGAGTATCCCGCCCGGCCAAGGCTTTGCACAATCCTATCGCCTTCGACTCCTGCTCGTGAAAAAAAAGCATCCAGGTCAACGAAGAAGCAAAGCCGGAGAGCATGCTCGCCCTGGCGGCCGCTTTTGTGGCTTTACGCCAGTATAGACCAAACAGATACGACGGAATGAATGTCGCGCCGCAAAGACCGAAGAAAAAGGCAGTCGCGATGGCGACGATACCCTCAGGCAATACAAGGCCGAGGATCAAGGTTGCGAAAATACCGAAGACTATGCCTATGCGCGTCACTATGGTTGTCTCCGCAACAGACCTTCCCCTCATCAAGGCCTGCTCAAAGAAATCCCTGCTGAGCGCTGTACCAAGAGAGTGGAACTGAGCGCTGTTTGTGCTTATCGCGGCAGCCATGAGCGTCACAAGAAAAAGCGCGACAAACCATGGCGGATAGAAGTGATCTACGTAGAGAGGAATGATTTTGTCGATATTTCCTCCCGCTACATCGAGGGCAAGCCTGCCGAAGTGGTTATGGAATATCACGTTTGTTAGGGCACCTACCAAGAATGCAAGGCCGGTTATCGAAAGATAGAAAAAGGCAGCGAAAGGTATCGATCGATGAATCTCCTGGTCAGACTTCACGGTCATAAAACGGACGCTCAACTGGGGCTGACCCAGGACACCGATACCCACGCCCATAATCATCGTCGTGACCACATACCACCAGATGGGCGAACCAAACGCCGGCATCGACGCAAACCCGCGATGGCCCATTTCCCTCAACGCTTCGGGCACGGCAGGCGTGAGCATGGAAAGGGAGCGGTGGGCTTCCGTCGGGCCGCCAGCCAGCACATATGTCGATATTCCCAGGATGATCATCACCACAATCATGATGGCGCCCTGAAAAACAGATGTATAAAAAATACCCTTCAGGCCGCCCCATAACACATAACATGCGCTTATCAGGGAAAAGCCCAGCAGGGCGCTGGCAAAAGGGATTTTCAAATAGACCTCGACAAACCTGGAAACAGCTATGAGCACTGCCGAAGCATACATGGGCATGAAAAAGAGGATCACCAGGCCTGAAAAGCCCTGGATGAACCTCGATTCATAGCGCCTGCCCAGGAGTTCGGGAAAGGTATGGGCATCGAGGGCCTTGCCCATTTTTCTCGTCCTTTTGCCAAACAGCACGTATGCCACCCAGACGCCGACAAATATATTCAGGAACGTCAGCCACAAAAGACTGAGGCCATACACACCGCTGATGCCTCCGAAGCCTATGATAGCCGAGGTGCTGATCGCGGTCGACACGTACCCCATTGCCATCACAAGCGGGTGCACCTGCCTGCCTGCCAGAAGATAGTCGGAGACCGTAACGGTTCTCCTATATCCGAGATAGCTCAGATAGATGGTGATCAAGAGATAGATCGACACAAAGACAATGAGATAGACCATCGGCTACGGAAGCCTTTCAATCAATTCAATCTCCTCGCGCTCCCATTGTATCTCCGCCTTATAGTCGCCGTGCTTTTCTTCGAAACCCTTATTCCATCTCATCACAGAGTAGAGGATACAGAAAAAGAAGGAAAGGAGCGCGGCGAGGAGCCCGATGGCGACCCAAAAGTCGAGGTACTTAAGCATCGTACTATTTGATTGCATGCCGCATGACATGATGTCAAGAAGAAAGACTCCTACCTGCAAGGCCTCAGTTACACGTGACGTTGGTTAGGACCAATGTACTCAATCAGCCAATCAGCCAATAAAACCAATAGTACCGGGTCACATTTACCCAAAATTAAGGTCTTTCGAAGTTCCGCATCAGGTTCTCCCTATTGTAATTCTCGCGAAAAGTGCCTATAAAATTATATACTATGTGTGCACGGGGCATAAGCTGGCACCCGTTTAAGTTTCGTCGTCTCTGTCACACGTCCACAATCTAGCAAAAGTTTTATGGGGGGTGAGTATGGGAAATGCTGTAGAAAAATGGGTGGAGGAACAAGCGCGACTTACCGAGCCGGACAAAATCTACTGGGTCCAGGGCACTGAGGACGAGATGCGCCGCTTGATCGAGATCGGCATCAAGGAGGAGAAGACAGCCGGCCATCAAACGTTCCGGGAATTGAATCCTTCGGCATTCCCCAACTCCTACCTTCATTGGAGCCATCCTAACGATGTGGCACGGGCTGAGCAGCTCACCTTTGTCTGCCCGCCAACAAAGGAGGCTGCAGGTCCGAACAACAACTGGATGGAACCTGAAAAGGCAAAACAGATGCTCTATGAGCTTTTCCATGGCTGCATGCATGGCAGAACGCTCTACGTCATCCCCTACATGATGGGTAATCCCGCGTCGCCCTACGCAAAGCCCTGCATCCAGATCACGGATTCGGTCTATGTGGCCGTAAGCATGTACATCATGACACGGGTCGGAAATGAGACGCTCAAGAGGATCGGGGGTTCCGAGAAATTCGTCAAAGGGCTGCATTCAATCGGGGAGCTCGATCCGAACAAGCGGTTCATCATGCACTTCCCCCAGGAAGAGCTGGTTATGAGCATAGGATCCGGTTACGGCGGAAACGCCCTTCTTGGAAAAAAGTGTTTCTCGCTGCGGATCGCATCAGCCCAGGGATATGGTGAAGGCTGGCTCGCGGAGCACATGATTATCATGGGCGTGGAAGACCCGGACGGGGATGTCACCTATTTTGCCGGCGCATTCCCTTCCGCTTGCGGCAAGACCAACCTCGCCATGATCGATCCGGTTTTCGCCGGGTATAAGGTCTTCACGCTCGGGGATGATATCGCATGGATGAACGTGAGCCCTGACAAGAGGCTGTGTGCCATCAATCCGGAAACCGGCATGTTTGGTGTTGCGCCGGGGACATCAGACAAGACAAACCTGAATATGATGAAGACGCTGAGGGCAGGCAAGTTCTATCCCACGCTCTTTACCAACACGGGGCTCATCACCACGTCGAACACACCGTGGTGGGAAGGCCTCACGGAGACAGTCCCTGAAAACATGCTCGATTGGCACGGTAACCCGTATGATCCGAAGAGCGGAAAGGATGTCGCCCATCCCAACTCGCGTTTCACCGTTTCCGTATCCAACTGCCCAACCCTTTCGAAGGAGTTCGATAATCCGAACGGCGTCCCCATCTCGGGTATCCTGTTCGGGGGACGGAGATCGGACACGGTACCCCTTGTCTGCGAGAGCTTCGATTGGGAGCACGGGGTGTTCAAGGCGTCGTCGCTCGGGTCTGAGACGACAGCCGCGGCCGCCGGTCAGGCAGGTGTTGTGCGCCGTGATCCCATGGCCATGCTGCCGTTCTGCGGTTATAATATGGCGGATTACTTCGGCCACTGGATGGAGGTCGGTAGGAGGCTGCCGGATCCTCCAAAGATTTTTTTCGTTAACTGGTTCAAAAAGGATGCGGCGGGAAAATTCATATGGCCAGGTTTCAGCGACAATTTCCGCGTCATCAAGTGGATGATCGACAGGATCAAAGGTAAGGTCTCGGCGAAAGAAACAGCCGTCGGTTTCATGCCCAACATGGCCGATCTTAACGTCTCCGGTCTCAACATAAGCAAAGAGATCATGGATAAGCTCTTCGAGTTGAATCCTGGTGAGTGGAGTAAAGAGGTCGAAGGCATCGAGCAGTTCTACGCCCAATTCGGGACCAGGCTGCCGGAGGCCTTGAAGAGGCACTTGGAGAATCTTAAAAAGAGTTTGTAGATAATGACATACCAATTTGCATTCAAAAATACGACCCAGCCTTCGGCCGGGTACCCCGGGCGACCAGGAGGACAGCGACGGAGGCGTACAAGCTCCGATGATCCCAATCGTTTTAGCCGGGTACCCGCGACCGACCACACTCACGTTCCGCGGGTGGCAGGGAGTCGTGCCGACGCAACACCCACTCACGTGGGTACCCGGAAGAGGGGTACCCGTGGCCAAACACGGGTCTATGAATGAAGGCAAATTGGTATTGATACCGGACGAGGGGGAACAGGATGCAGGAGAAGAAACCAGTCAAGATAACGGACCTTACGTTGAGGGACGGCCATCAGTCGCTCTTTGCGACCAGGATGACCACGGAGGACATGCTCCCCATTGCAGAGAAGCTGAACAAGATCGGCTTTTACTCCATGGAGGTCTGGGGTGGAGCAACCTTCGACGTCATGACCCGGTTTTTAAACGAAGATCCGTGGGACAGGGTGAGGATTCTCAAGCAGAAAATGCCCAATACGAAACTGCAGATGCTTTTGCGGGGGCAGAACCTGGTGGGCTACCGCAACTACGCGGATGATGTGGTCGAGGCCTTTGTG
>JADGQN010000327.1 GCA_017881765.1 Syntrophobacterales bacterium
CCCATCTTTCATCCGAGGTCGGTGGCGCTCATCGGCGCATCGGGCAAACCGGGGAAAATAGGCCGTGTGCTCATGGATCGCTTCCTGGAAACAGGCTTCCAGAAGCTCTATCCCGTCAACCCGGGCGAAACCGAGATACTGGGAGTACGCGCCTTTCGCACCGTAGGCGAAATCCCGGGCCCGGTAGATTTGGCTATAGTTCTCACGCCCACGGATTCGGTGCTGCCGGCCGTAAGAGACTGCGCGACAAAAGGCGGCGTGAGGGCGATCGTAATCATCACGGCCGGTTTCGGAGAGGCTGGAGAAAAAGGGAAGGCTGTGCAGCAGGAGATCGTCCGTATCGCCCGTGAAGGCGGCGTCCGTATCATCGGGCCGAACTGCGTCGGCATCTATTATCCTGTATTGAAGCTGCCTTTCCCCCTGCGCGCGGGCACGGATGCCGGCTCAGTGGGCGTTGTATCCCAGAGCGGCTTTTTTGCCGATTACCTCACGTTGACAGCCACAGGCAATGGCATCAATTTCAGCAAGGCGATAAGCTGCGGCAATGAGTCCGACCTCAACGCAACAGATTTTCTGGAATACCTGGGAGAAGACCCTGAGACGGAAACGATCGTTGCTTATCTGGAAGGTGTGCGGGATGGCAGGCGGTTTTACCATGTCGCGAAAGAGATATCGAAAAAGAAGCCGATTATCCTCTGGAAAGGCGGCATCACAATAGCCGGGGCCAGAGCGGCGATATCTCACACCGGTGCCTTGGCTGGCTCGCGTCGCGTGTGGGAAGGAGCACTGAAGCAGGCCGGCATTATCAGTGTGGCGAGTTTCGAGGAAGCGCTTGACTGCCTGTACGCCCTTCATCTTCAGCCGCTGCCAAAGGGAAGGCGGGTCGGGATCATCAGCGGACCGGGCGGCACGGCGGTCGGCACCACCGACAGGTGTCTTGAACTCGGGTTGGAGGTGCCACAGTTTTCCCGACAGACGATCGAGAAGCTTCACAAGACAATGCCATTAACCGGAGGCAGTGTTAACAACCCGATCGACTTGAGCCTCGCTTCCATGGTGGCACCTCAGGTCTTTAGAGACGCCCTCAGGATTGCGGCAGAAGATGAGAACATCGACATGCTGCTCGTTATCACGGTCGTAGGAGGGGAGCGGTTCCGCGACCTCATCCTGGAGGCGATGGGCGAGATCAAAACAAGAAAACCCCTTGCCGTGACCGTAATGGCGGGGAATATGCAGTCAGTGTCGCAGGACTTCCCGCTCTTTTTGACGAGTGGCATCCCTGCGTACTCTGATGCCGTGAGGGCGGCCAAAGCCCTGGCCAGGCTATACGAATATGCACGCTACCGGATGCGCTCGTCAGTACCCGCACGGAGAGGCTTACCTCGCCAAGGAGATCTGACGTTATCCGGACGCAGAATTGGCGTCATAAACACGGCGTTAAGGCAAGGTAGAACAATCCTCTCCGAGCGCGAGTCGAAGGAGGTTTTGCGGACTTACGCCATTCCGGTCACGAGGGAAAAGGAGACACACGATAAGCAAGGGTTCAGGAAAGCCCTCGCCGAGATCGGATTCCCCGCGGTCATCAAGGCCTGCGGCCCGAACGTGAATCACAAGACGGAGCGGAACTTGGTCTATACGGATATCCGTAATCAGCGGGAAGCGGCGGCGGCATTCAGGCAAATCATGGACCAGGTCAAAGCGGCCGGGGGATCAGTGCTGGTCCAGGAGATGATCAAGGGAAGCAGGGAACTGGTCGTAGGCTTCACAAGGGATGTACAGTTCGGCCCGTGCGTGATGTTCGGTCTTGGCGGTATCTACACGGAGATTCTCCAGGATGTCGCGTTTCGCGTGGCGCCAATAGAAAAAGCAGAAGCGCTGGAAATGATAGATGAGATGAAAGCCCGCAAAATACTTGAAGCATTTCGCGGAATGCCTGCGACAGACATCGATCAACTCGCTGGTGTCCTGGTCAAAGTGGGTAACATCGGCCTGGAGCAGCCTGCGATCAAGGAAATCGACATTAACCCCATAATAATCTCCGGAAGCGGGCCTGTTGCTGTTGATGCGCTGATTCTATTGGTGGGGCTCGCTAGGTAGATTCCCACCGGCGGCGTGAGACGGCAGAGGACCTCGGGCGTTAGCCCGTGGGAATCTACTGAATCCGTGAGACCCTGATGGTCATTGTGCATGGAAAGGCCTGCACCGCGCCCACCCCATATGCAGGATAACACCTTCATTTTCCTTGGCCGAAGTGGCCACGAAGAGGCCAATAGCCTGCAATCGTGCACCCTTAGCCTGAAGACGGCATCCGGCATAGTTTCTGCATTGGAATCACCCTTGGAGTTCAAGTCCGGTCATGCAAGGAGGCGTGATGGCGTGGTTTTGGGAAGTGATTATGGCCGTGGTCATTTTTGACATCGCTTTCGTGTCGATCGCCATGCTCCGGTCGGTGATCCTGGAAAGAAGAGCAATGTATGCTTTGGAAGGAAGGCAAGGTCAGGTCTTATCGCAAGAATCGATCCTCCGTTTTCTAGAGACTTTGAGTTTGGCCGAGGACGAAGAACAGACGTATCAAGCCGCAGGTCAGAAGGGATAGCGATCTGTGAATCTCCATAGTAGTTGCGGCATTAGACAAGACGCAGTTCCAACCCGACTATTTCTATCTGTAGTACTATAATAAACCTAATAGAAACATATTGTATTACGATATATATTAGTGGGTACTTATTTACTATATAATAGATAATATAATTATCTTGTTAGATACTTATCGGAAACTACTGTATTATTATATACTTTATAGTAATAAATCAATCATACCTATCTGGCAGCTAACTGCATGAGACCCATAGGGCCAGGGCACGGTTTTGTTGATAGGCTTACGGGTGAGCCGGCACAGTTGCGGCGAGTGCAAGGTCAAGTAAATAACCCTTCATCGCAATTCCTCTATTGGTGATTTAAAGCGTGTATGGTCCTTATGCGACGGGTGGGCTCATCTCGGATATTTATTTCTGATGTTAATCTGTCAACCAGCGTACGGGTGTGAGACCGCAACCAATCCGGCGGGCATGACAGGCACCGCCCGCGGGTTGCGGCAGCCTGGGAGTATGCTATAGTGGCATTCAGCAGGCGGAGAGGGAACGGGAGACGTTCCCCTCACTCCCACGGATGTGGTGTCCCCGGCATCCGTATCCTGCCTATCATGTCCGTGAATGCAAAGGGTTTTTGATAAAAATCGGAATTAGGAATATCCTCGATGTTGACCCCGGCCTCTTCGAGCGCTTGAGGATCATGGCCGCTCATGAACAGGAAAAAGACATTCTTGTCTGTTTTTCGCATTTCAACCGCTGCGGTCAGGCCATCCATCCCGGGCATTATGATGTCGGTGATCACCAGCAAGATCTTATCCGCGTTTTCCCGGTACAGTTCCAAAGCCTCAAGCCCGTTTGCGGCGGAAAGAACATGCAAGTCCTTTTCTCTTAATACATCACTGAAAAGAGATCGGAGTACCAGATCGTCTTCGGCAACAATCACCCAAGACCCGGGCTTAATATATATAGGTGGCTTCTCCCTTTCGGGGGTCTGCGTGCAGATCCTTGACCCGCTTCGTTCGCCCTCCCATCCTTGCTCTTCAGAGCACGGAAGGCTGCAAATTTCCGCGGCTTGTGATCCGGCTCGCTGTTTTATCACCCGTGGCCACGTCAAAAGTCTCGACAAAATGGAGCCCGAACTTTCGTGGCTGATACTCTCTTTTCCCGTCTTCCGAAGCACTCTTCTCTTTCCTTTTCCTTTCTCGACCCGCCTGCGCTAATCGACTACCACATGCAAGATCAAGATTCGTAACTACAGCTACGACTGCGTCCCACGACCGGACCTCGCCCCAATTTCACCCGGGAACGGACGCAACTCCCGCTGGATTCAATTGCAGAAATTGTGCCGAATGTGACATCCGCGCCAAAGGCTCTCTACTCTAGCCGGGCGCTTTGTCTGCATCCGATCGGAGACAACAAATGAAGGGGTTCCCCCACAGATTGGACTCAGAGGGCGCAGGTTTTTCCCTACGGATCGCTGTCCAAACTTTCCGCTTTGCATGGAACCCAAAAAGTGCGATAGTACAGGAAGGCATAATCGACGATAGTTGTAGAGAGCGGATATCCGAATCCGTTTCGAGGTGCGCTGAGGTCATTTACTCTGCGTCAACATGGGCAAAAGAGGAGGCATGAATGGACATCGCGAAAGGTGAACCACAACCGATGCAGATCAACACGAGTGACGAGATATCGAGGGGCCGATACAGCAATACTATGCTTGTAGGACACGGACCGGAAGAGTTCATCATCGACTGGTTGCTCCAGTCACACAATGGAACCCACCTTGTGTCGCGAATCGTGGTTACGCCGGGGCATATGAAGCGTATCGTAAAGGCGCTTGAAGAAAATCTTTTCAAATATGAGCAGAATTTCGGGGAGATCAGGATGGTCGAGCCTCCCACGACAATGGTGCAGTAAGGCTTTACTCCCCGTCTGGCCGCTCCCAGGGAGGGAGAGGTCACCTTCTTGCTCCAAATAGTTTGGAGAGCTTTACGATGGGGAGGATGAAAAGCCTGGCGACCCGCTTGCGAAGAGGGCTCGCGCCTATAAAAGCGGCCAGCTTCGGACTAAACGCGTAATAAATGCGAATAGCGGCCCTGCCTGATCGGCTGCTTCGAAGGTAGCGATCCAGGTGAAACCGGCGATCAAACCACAAGTAGCTATCCCTTGGCTAACCATTAGTCCTTTAAAATTCTTGGCAATAGCCATTAATCTGACTACCGTACGTGGTGTGCCCTAGAGATACCACGTTACCTGGAGCGTTCGTTCCGCAATACTCCCGCGGAACCAGTACCAGAAAGTCTCCAGTCTGTTCATCCCGTGCAGCGCCATAGCCTTTCGGGGCCTTGGGTATCACTGACTTCGGACCTGTTAGGCTTGCTATCACTTGGATATAGCTATCCACTGCAGGTGATGCATAAGCGTTTACCGCTGCTGCCATAACGATAACACAGGCAACCACTAGAGCCTTTTTCATTTCCCTTCCTCCTTTTCACCTCTCATCCCCTTTATGCCCCGATCTCCACTATGTACCGGATGGTGGACTGGGCTTCATTGTAGACAATGATCTGAGGGTCGCCTATTTCACACTCAGATCATTGTCTACGGATCGGGCCCCTTTGACACTCCGTGCGATTTGGCCCGCTTTAACGACGGCGTCTTGAGAGCTAACCCAGCCGTTCAGTGTGACAACGCCACCACGGGTTTCAATGCCGATGTTGAATGACCTGAGGGAATCATCGGCTTCAAGTGCTGATTTTACATTCGCCGCCAGAGCCATGTCATCTACTTTTTCAGCATCAGATGCCGATGCACTGGCCGCAAAAGTGGCGATCAGCACAAGAACGAGCAAATAACGGATAAAGACGTTTCTTTTTGTCACGGCGAGTTCTCCTCCAGGCTGAAAGTGTTGCGGCCCGTGGACGTGAGGTGTTTATCTGCTGTCCTCCCGTCAGCGTGTAGTGGGCCGTTTACATCAACCTGTTTTGAATATAAGGGTGTCATAACAAGTATGCAACACCTAAGCACCCTGT